>CAIUZU010000393.1 GCA_903903705.1 uncultured Helicobacteraceae bacterium | reverse complement strand
GTTGCTACAGAGACGGATCTTTATGGAAATATAACCTATGCGAGTAAAGCATTTTGCACCTTGAGCGGTTTTTCGCAAAAGGAGCTTATAGGACAAAATCATCGCATCATGAAACATCCGGAGAACGATGCTCAATCCTATAAAATACTTTGGGAGACGATAACTTCCGGCAAAGTTTGGCGAGGTCTTGTGAAAAACAGGAGAAAAGACGGGAGTTCCTACTGGATACAAAGCATCATTACTCAAGATCACGATGCTTCCGGCAAACATTCTGGATATGTTGCCATTCGTCATGAAATGACGGCTGAGGTAGAGCTTCAGGAGTTCAGTGCAAATTTAGAAAAGATAGTGCAAAGCAGAACGGATGAACTTTATACGCTTAGCAGCCAGCAAAAAGCGATATTTGACTCTGCTACAATCGGGATTTTACTCCTTGAAAATAGGATTATAAAGCAGGTAAATAATCAAGCTTGTAAAATGTTTGGATATACGGAAGATGAGCTTATCGGCGGTACCACAAGGGCTATTTGTGAGAGTGATGCGGTATATGAAAAAGTACGTGATTATTATGAGATCGTAAGAGAGGGTAAAATCGCATCTTGGGAGCAGAATATTATCCGTAAAGATGGAACTTTTTTTATAGCTAAGGTCAGTCTAAAAGCAAAAGATAATAGAAATCCATTACTCGGTGTTGTTGCAACTATAGATGATGTTACGTTGGAGCATAAGGCTTTAGCAGATATGCAAGAGGCAAGAAAAATAGCCGAAGAGTCTACAAAAGCAAAAAGCCAATTTTTAGCAAACATGAGCCATGAGATACGAACACCGATGAGTGCGATTATCGGCATGGCATATTTGGTTCTTGAGACAGATCTGAATCCAAAACAGCGAAGCTATATCCAAAAAATCGAAAATGCGGCAAAAAATCTTCTTGGAATTATAAATGATGTTTTGGACTTTTCAAAGATAGAGGCTAAAAAGATGACTCTTGAGCATAAAGAGTTCTATCTTGAAGATGTTTTTGAGAGCCTTATAGATATTTTTGTTTTTAAAATGGAGGAGAAAGGCTTAAAAATGCTTTTTAGCATTGGAGATGATGTTCCCTCTGCACTTATCGGAGACTCTTTGAAACTCTCTCAAGTTTTAATAAATCTCTTAAGCAATGCGATAAAATTCACCTCTAGCGGAGAGATCATCATAAGTGTAAAAGCGGCAGACGTATTTCAGGAGAGTATAAGGCTTAACTTTGAGGTAAAAGATAGCGGGATTGGACTCTCAAAAGAGCAGATAGAGAGACTATTTACTCCATTTCATCAGGCAGACGGTTCAATAACGAGAACTTACGGCGGTACAGGACTGGGTCTTTCTATATCGAAATATTTAGTAGAGTAAAGGCACCAATGGGTGTGTTTAGTATCTTGGGAAACCATGATTATGGCGATTACCATCAATGGCCTGACCGCGATACCATGGGTGTAGGCAACCATGCGCAATCAGACAAATCGCATATGTCGCCAATGCAGTTGGCCAACTTAGAACAATTAATTCAAATTCATAAAAGAATGGGTTGGGATTTGTTGATGAATGAAAATAGAATTTTAGAACGTGGCACTGATAAAATTGCTTTAATTGGTGTTGAGAATTATGGAGCAAAGGGCCGTTTTGCCCGCTATGGCGTTTTATCAAAAGCCTATGCAGGAACTGAAGAAATGCCGGTTAAATTGTTGTTGTCTCACGACCCTAGTCACTGGGAGGCTCAAGTGCTTAAGAAATATTCAGACATCAATTTAACATTCTCTGGTCATACCCACGGTGCTCAATTCGGTATAGAAACTGCTGGATTCAAATGGAGTCCAATTAAATATATGTACAAGCAATGGGCTGGCTTATACCAAGACGGAGAACAATATATTTATGTAAACAGAGGCTTCGGTTATTTGGGTTATCCAGGCAGGTTGGGTATCAGACCTGAAATTGGCATTGTGACCTTGGTTTAATTGACACCAAACTCGATTTTTTTATTATACCATTAGTTGTATTATTGTAATACAAGTTTATTTTGATGCGCAGGCTAAACCAATATTTTTCTAGCATTATTCTTTTCATATTGATTCTGAATATGCAGTTGTTGCATGCGCAAGCAAAAAGAAAAGATATTGGCAAATTGGTATTTGAGCGTACTTGTTTTGATGTTGTTCATTATGACATTCAGGTAAAGTTAAGTCCGAATGAAAAATTTATTTCAGGGAGTAACCGTATTGAATTTAAGATGTTGGAAAACGCATCAAAAATTCAATTGGATTATACAAAGAACATGAACCTTGATAGTGCGAGGTTTATGGGCAAACCAATTGCATTTAAAAGAAAAGGCAATATACTCTTGTTTGATTTTCCCGCTGGCTTGCTTAAGAATTCAAGTTATACCTTGTTGCTTTATTTTTCAGGAAAACCATTGGAAGCGAAACTCGCCCCTTGGGATGGAGGGTTTGTTTGGCGTAAGGATAGAAATGGATACGATTGGGTTGGTTTGGCTTGCGAAGGACTAGGAGCCTCTGCTTGGTTGCCTTGTAAGGACCATTGGAGCGATGAGGCCGAAGGCGCTGATATAACTTTAATTGTACCTAAAGACCTAACTGGAGTTTCTAATGGAAAATTAATCGATGAAAAGATTGTTGACAGTG
>CAIUZU010000392.1 GCA_903903705.1 uncultured Helicobacteraceae bacterium | reverse complement strand
GTGTAATAGTTAAGAGAGACTCTTTTGATGATTTTTAAATTATATTTTAAAAGGCTTTACAAATGTATCTAGAGAGCAAAGATTATATTAAAATTTCAGAACCTAGATTTATTGAAGATGAAATCTTGAGGTCGAAAATTTCGATCATTAAATAAGGCTAAAAAAATGGAACAATCATTAAATTTAAAAACTCTTGATGAATATAAAAACTTTATTGTTGATGTTAAATCTAAAATAAACTATTCGCAAACCAAAATTGCCAGTACGGTAAATAGTGCTTTGCTTATGTTTTATTGGGAACTCGGTAAGATGATTTCACTCAAACAAAAAGAGACTGCATGGGGTAGTAAGTTTATAGAACAGATGGCACAAGACTTAAAAAAAGAGCTTCCGGCTTTAAAAGGTTTTTCGAGGACAAATTTATTTTATATAAAAAAATTTTATGAGTCTTATTCAACATCATTAGTTCAACTTAGCGGTGGACAAAATGATAAAATAGAAAGTATTCATCTAAGATATTTTAAACTATAAGGTAATTAACATGTCAAACATAACAAACCAAAATTTCAACGAAATCTTACAAACTATACAAGAGGCAAAACAAAAAGCTTATGCACAAGTAAATGCAACTTTAGTAGAGCTGTATTGGAATATAGGAAAACATATATCTGCCAAAGTTAAAGAAAAAGTATGGGGTAAAGGCGTAGTTGAAGAGTTGGCAAATTTTATCAAAAATAAAGAGCCGAATATAAAAGGCTTTACAGCTAGAAATATGTGGATGATGAAACAGTTTTTTGAAACATACAATGATTTTCCAAAACTGCACACACTGTGTACAGTTTTATCATGGAGTCACAATCGTAGGATTATTGCTCTTAAAACAGAGGAAGAAAGAGAGTTTTATCTTAAGCTTTGTAGCAAACAAAAATATAGTGTAAGAGAATTAGAAAGACTTATTAGAAGTAGTACTTATGAAAGGATGATGCTATCAAATGAAAAACTGCCATCAGTGCTGGCAGAATTACCACAATCTACAAATGATGTATTTAAAGATAGTTATGTCTTTGAATTTCTAGACTTACCAATTCCGCATAAAGAGAAAGATTTGCAACAAGCTTTGGTATCAAATCTAAAAGATTTTATTTTGGAATTAGGTGTTGGATTTACTTTTATGGGGCAAGAGTATAAATTAGAAGTTGGAAATAAAAATTTTAGTATAGATTTACTTTTTTTTCATAGAGAGTTACAATGTTTGGTAGCATTTGAGTTAAAAATAGATGAGTTTTCCCCACAACATTTAGGACAACTAGAGTTTTATCTTGAAGCATTAGATAGAGATGTAAAATTATCTCATGAAAATCCAAGTATCGGTGTATTGCTTTGTAGAGAAAAAAATGATGAAGTTGTAAAATATGCACTCAGCAGGTCTGTAAGTCCACTGGTCATATCTGATTATGAAACAAAACTAATACCAAAAAAATTATTACAAAATAAACTTAATGAGTTTTATGAATTGTTAGAGAACGAAGATGAATAGCGAATTTTTTCCACAAAGACCAGTTCAAAACTCTACTATTTATGCTTATGAGATAATAGATGCTAAAAATAGCTATTAAGATTTATCGGTCGGTGACTGATGAATCTCGATTAAAGGAAATTGGAGTATAAAAGAGTGAGCGAATTAGTCATAAACGAGCAAAATATCCAAAACAAAATCTACTCTATCAGAGATTTGCAAGTGATGCTTGATGCCGATTTGGCGGAGCTTTATGGTGTTGAGACAAAAAGAATCAACGAAGCAGTAAAAAACAATCCCGATAAATTTCCTAGCGATTTTTACTTTGAATTGAGTAAAGAGGAAGATGAAATCTTGAGGTCGAAAATTTCGACCTTTAAAGAAAGCTTAAAAAATAGAAAATACTCTTCTAAGGTGTTCACTGAACAGGGTGTATATATGTTGGCAACTATACTTAAAAGTAAAATAGCTTCGGATATTACAATATCTATTATACGAACTTTTGCAC
>CAIUZU010000391.1 GCA_903903705.1 uncultured Helicobacteraceae bacterium | reverse complement strand
CAACTTTATCTACCAAGCGAAGAGGAGCTTGTAAAAGAGCTTTGTAAAGAGTTGCAAGAGATGAAAATCTTTACATGTTAAAAGAGAAAAGATAAATGAGACATAAAATCAAAGCAAAAGCCATGGAAATAGCCAAAAATCCACATACTCAAAAAGCGTTGCAGTCGATGAAACCACAGAAAAATCTGTGGGGGATAAGCGGAGTCGTACTCTTTTTTATCGTTCCTGAGATTATTGCTTACATCTGTGGTGTGGATATTACAGAGTTTGCAAAAAATGAGCTTTTACTACCTCATGATTTTTTAGAAAAACAGTACTTTGAACTCTTGGTTATGCTCTTTGAAGAGGGGATGAGCTTTTTAAATCTCTCTATCGGCTTAGCACTTCTTGTTTGGTTGTTTTTCTAATGAAAGCAAAAAATCTAGTTCATGTTTTTTATGAGTGGCAGGGCGATGTGCTTGTTATAAACATCTTAGGAACGCCTGCGGCAAAGAGAGATGCCATCGGAAAAGTAAAGGGAAACCAACTCAAAGTAAGCGTAAAAGCCCAGCCCGTAGCAGGAAAAGCAACCGACTACATGGTCAATTTTTTGGCAAAAGAGTTTGGTGTAAGCACATCCAACTTTGAGGTGGTTTACGGACGAGAAAGCATCCATAAACAGCTTCGCATAAAAGCACCGAAAAAACTTCCTAAGGGAGTGGAATTTGAGTGAAAAAATCACATTTTAATATTTAAGAACGACTTGGCAAGTAGATAAGAAAAAGTCAATGCAAAAAATGTTCCAACTCTTACATTCTTTTCAGTTTTAATACTCTACAATACAAAAAACATTATTTTGCAGGTGTATATGAGAGTAGATAAATTTTTAAATTCCGTAAATATTACAAAAAGACGCTCCGTATCTCAAGATATGATAGAGAGCGGTGTAGTGCTGGTAAACGGCGTTGTTGCAAAGGCTAGCAAAAATGTCGAGGTCGGATCTATCATTACCATAAACTATCTTGAGTCGGTAAAAAAGTATAAAATTTTAAAAATCCCGACTGCAAAATCAACCCCTAAGAGTTTGCAAAATGAGTATATAGAGGAGATCTTATGAATTATGATGAAGCAAAAAGATCTTTTATAGCTCTTTTTAATCATGAGATGAGCGATGAGGAGATGAGAGAGTTTCTTCTCGGCGTAAAGCTTGATGAGGATACGAATGTCGAGACTATAGCCGCTGCTGCCGAGGTTATGCGTTCTTATGCCATACCTCTGCCGATATCCGATGATCTTAGATCTAAAGTCATAGATATAGTAGGCACGGGAGGCGACAAAATAGGGAGTTTCAATATCTCATCTACAGTCTCCCTGCTTGTGGCATCATGCGGAAGTATGGTCGCAAAGCATGGAAGCCGTTCAGTTACCTCAAAATCAGGCAGTGCCGATATGTTTGAAAAGCTGGGTGTTCGTCTTGATTTGAGTATTGAAAACAGTGCTAGGCTTTTAGAAGAGTGTGGATTTACTTTTATGTTTGCACAAAATCATCATCCTGCCATGAAATTTATCATGCCCATCAGAAAAACCATACCTGATAAGACGATATTTAACATCTTAGGACCTCTTACAAATCCTGCTGGAACAAAAAAGTCGCTTCTTGGTGTTTTTAACAGATCTTTTGTTCCAAAAATAGCAGAGGCACTACGTATTAACGGCGCAACTTCTACGATAGTAGTCAGCTCGTTAGAAGGTATGGATGAGATAAGCATAAGTGATATTTCGTACGCTTCACGGCTTGAGGGCGGAGCCGTACATGAGTTTATCATAGATCCGCAGGAGTATGGCATAAAAAAAGCCCCCCTAAGTGCTATTGTAGGAGGCGACGGGGCAGAGAACGCGCAGATTTTACATAATATTTTTGAGGGCAGTTCTAGCGATGCACAAAGAGATATCGTACTTATAAATGCGGCGGCAGCTTTGATAGTGGATGGCTTGGCACGTGATATGCAAGATGGGCTAGAGATGGCAAGAGAAGCTATTAAAAGCGCAAAAGCAAAAGAGAAATTAAAACAAATTATTGAGATATCAAATAAATTATGAAAAAGTATATAGTCGCTTTGGATGAGATGGACGGTATGATAGAAGATATCGCTAAAGATTTTACACATGGAGTAGTTATTTTAAGAGGAGATCTCGCAGCCGGAAAGACAACTTTTGTAAAGAAAATGGCTAAGTTTTTGGGGATTGACGAAGAGGTTACATCGCCTACATTTTCACTTCAGCACTGCTACAAAGAGAGAGTTTTTCATTATGACATGTACAACCATGGACTGGAACATTTTATCTCTTTGGGAATGTTAGAAGAGCTGGAGAGGGACGGGCTTCATTTTGTAGAGTGGGGTGATGATGAGTTGGTTAAAATCCTCAACTCTGCAGGGATGGACATCATGATGATAGATATAGAAAAAATTTCCGATGACAAAAGAGAGTACACGACATGCATATACTAAAAGCAGTAGATTTAAAGAAAAAGATAAAAGATTTAGAGATAGTAAAAGGTATGAGCCTTGAGGTGAGAAGCGGTGAAGTTGTAGGACTTTTAGGACCAAACGGAGCAGGAAAGACTACTACATTTTATATGATTTGCGGACTTGTAGAGTCAAGCGGTGGAGAGGTTTTTTTTGATGATGAAAATCTCTCAGGAATGCCTCTTCATCAAAGAGCTTTAAAGGGTATCGGTTATCTTCCGCAGGAGGCTTCCATCTTTAAGGACCTTACTGTTGAAGAAAATCTTCTCATTGCCGCAGAGGTAAAGATAAAAGATAAAGATGCACAAGAGAAAAGAATCTTAGAACTGCTTGACATGTTCAACATAGAGCCGATTCGCTATCGCAAGGGAGTGAGTCTCAGCGGTGGAGAGCGTCGCCGTGTCGAGATTGCTCGTGCTTTGGTAAATGAGCCGAAATTTTTACTTCTTGATGAACCTTTTGCAGGCGTAGATCCTATAGCAGTTATGGATATCCAGACAGTCATAAAACAGCTTGTATCTTATGGAATAGGTGTTTTGATAACGGATCACAATGTTCGTGAAACGCTAGATGTTTGCGACAGAGCCTATGTTATAAAATCAGGTTCGCTGCTAGCTAGCGGAACAAGTGACGAGATAGGACAAAATGCCGATGTTCGCAAACACTATCTTGGTGAGGAGTTTAAGCTTTAGGGCTTAAAAAAAGATGGCAGCACTAAAACAGACGCAAAGCGTAGAGAATAAGCACAAACTTTCAAACACTCTGCGTAATTGGCTGCCCATCTTGCATTCTAGTTTAAGTGATCTTGGCGAGGCTATGTCGCCTTTTGTTGAGTCAAATCCGCTTATAGAGGTGACTTCAGGATTTGAAGAGAGCTTTGAGAACAAGATACCGAAGAAGATTATGAGCAACTCCGTTGCCAACACTAGAACAGAGCAGATAGAAGCTCTCACTATTGCCAACCGCTCACTCTATGATGTTTTGGATGAGCAGATAGACTCATCTCTTTTTCCGACTCCAAAATCAAAAGAGATAGCTAACTTTGTTGTTGCAAATCTTGATGAAAATGGCTATTACGAGGGTGATAGTGAATCTTTTTGTAAATCAAACTCTCTAACGCTTGAAGAATTTGAGAGAGTCAGAGCCAGATTTGCTTATGTTGAGCCGATAGGCGTAGGAGCAAAAGATCTCTCAGAATCGTTTATATTTCAGCTTGACGACTCTGATGTCAGTGATGAGGCATATCCGCTGGCTGTAAAGGTTATAACTGATATAGAAAATATTTATGCCTACTCTGATGAGAAAAATTTTGCCGAAGTTATGCGTGTTTTAGGAACGTTTAAAAATCCTCCCGCTATAGAGTACCAAGAAGAATCTTCTCAAGTTATCCCTGATTTGATGATTTACTTTAATGATGATGAATCCATAGAAGTAAAGCTAAACGATGCCTACTATCCGACTATAACTATTGATACAAACTACGGGGTAGAACATGAGTTCGTGTCGCAAAAAATCAAAGAGGCAAAAAGTTTAGTTGATGCTCTTGACATGAGAAAAGCGACGCTCTACAAAGTCGGGTTGATGATAGTGGAGTATCAGTATCAGTTTTTTACCGGCGGAGCGATTATGCCGCTAACACTAAAAACTCTGGCAGATGAGTTTGGACATAATCCATCAACCATCTCAAGAGCGATTGCAAACAAATACATTGCCTGCAACAGAGGCATATTTGCCATGAAAGAGTTCTTCACAACTGCCATAGATGAAGATGTTTCAAACGCTGCCATAAAAGAGTTTGTTGTAAATCTTGTAAAACAGGAAAATAGAAAAAAACCTCTAAGCGATATGAAACTCTTAGAGTTAATCCAAGAAAAGTTCAAAGTTCAGATGGTAAGAAGAACCATCGCAAAGTACAGAAAACAGCTAAACATAGCAGGTTCAAGCGAGAGGAAAAAACTCTATCATTTGCATTGATATTACAACTTGATTCTGTTTTTATCTATTAATTTTTATCATAAATAACAGTATAATCAATTATAAAATTTATAAGACGATAAATGACTATTATAGGAATAGAAAGATGCTACCGCTATAAACCGTTTGCAAGCGGCGAAGAACGACTATAATACCTCTTTAGAATGTATAAAGAGATGACGGGAAAATAAAAATGCAGAATTTATTATCTACTTTATTTGCACAATATAACATAGTATCAAATAATATTAATTTGATAGATAAGGTAAATATAATAAAAGACAAATTTTCTATAAGTGAAGATAGTATACAGCTGTTTTTTATTGGAATCTTATACGATTTTATCAAAACTCAACCACAATATTATTTTAATAAAGATGTAGAAAATGAAGTATTTCAGAATTTAGATACTCTATTTTTAAAAGATAATGAAAAATTTTCAAAAGCATTTTTTGATCAACAAAATAATTTAT
>CAIUZU010000390.1 GCA_903903705.1 uncultured Helicobacteraceae bacterium | reverse complement strand
TTTTATTTCAAAAAAATCTATCAAAATAGGTATAGCCAAAGGAAGAAACTCCCTTGGCGTAATAAAAATGAAGTATAACAAAAAATGCTTTATAAAGGATTTTTTGAAATAATCTTAGAGATAGTTTACTAAGCTCAGTTTTGAGATTTTACCGACTGTTGAGAGCATCGCGTCGTAATTTAACTTCAATTGAGACAACATAAGCTGCGACTCTGCAACATCAGTGTCAATGACTGAAGAACGAAGTGAAATGGAACTAATCTTAAGCATCTCTGTTCTTTGTATAGATACGTCAAGCGCATTAGACTGAGCACCGACCTTTGCATGCATTTTTGATACATGTGAATTAAGATCATCAATAACCTGCATAGCTTCTTGTATGCCTATACCCCTTGGAGAACCGGTAGTTCCATCAGGATAAACTTTATGCTCTTCCACTGCTCTGATTGCTTCATCTATGGATTTGAAAAAATCTGTTTTTGGATCTCTTGTAGTGAGTGCGTTATTAGCATTAAATGTCATAACTGACGGCGCTCCAAGCGTTGAGAAATTTCCGCTATTTGCATCATGAAGAGCTATGTCGGCATTAGTATTTGTAGAATTCATATCTTTAAATTCTATCTTGCCGTCATATGTCAAATATGTTTTAGCATATTGATTAGATGATTCTATAGCATTATCATAAGATGCCGCGTGATTTGGCAGAACAGGAAGCTGAGAAGTCGTAACCATATTCATAACATCCATGAGCTGCTGATATGTCATCTCGTCTGCATCTATCGCACTTCTTGGGTTTTCCATGTTAAATATAGTATAGTTTGTGACTCCACCATCTAGTGAAAAAGTAGAACCGCCATTTGCCGTGCTTTTAAGATCTATCTGAACATCAAACGCTGTGCCTTGAACACTTATTCCAGAGAGTTTTAGCGATGTACCGCCAAGAGTTCCTGCGTTATTTTGTGTTATATCAGCAACTTCAAAAAGTTTAGTTGAAGCCGTTGCAAATGCATTTGTCTCTTTAACTATTTGAGATACATTGGATGTGAGCTTTGAGCCATCCTTGCTAAAACTTGTATCATCGTAAAATATATTTTGCATATCACTTAAAATTGTCTTATTGGAGGTAATTGTGCTTGTTGTCACTGCGAGATTGTCACTTGTTAAATTACTACCTATCGAAACACCTTTTGCTATACCCTTGGATGTGGTATTTAGCGTAATAGTGTCTCCGCTTACAGTTACCAAAAAATTACCGGTATTCTCAATTTGAGCTTTTAAATCATTATAAGTTGTTGCGGCATCAATATTAAAAGCTTGAGTTATGGTTGATACAGTGCCATTTCCATTATCAATTCCTATAGATAGAGTCTCACCAAAAGCCACCGGTGCACTCATTGAAAATTTTGCACTTACTAATTTATTTTCAAATTCATTAGCAGGAGTAAAATCTGATTGAACAAAATTTTTTATATACAAGTTTGAATGTACGGCAGAACTTGTACCCTTCATGACTTTGCCAAAATTACTTTCACCGCTTATTAAATTCTCAATCTTTCCTAGCTCTGCGACATGATAAGCTGATGCATCCATAATATCT
>CAIUZU010000389.1 GCA_903903705.1 uncultured Helicobacteraceae bacterium | reverse complement strand
TCACAATCTTCTTTTAGCTTTAAGAGTGCATTTTTTAAAGAGTCTTTATCTTTGATATTTATGCCTGTAGCAAGAATCGCCTCTTTTTTATTGGGAGTTAAAAGGTATGCACCTCTATATTTAGCATAATCGCTCCCTTTTGGATCAACCAAAACTTTTATACTGTTTTTTTTGCAAAGTCGTATCACGCCCTCACATAGATCATCACTTAAAACACCTTTGCCATAGTCGGACAGTATAACCGCATCATAACTGCAGATAGAGTCACTTAAAGAGTTTAAAATCTTATCAGCGTCATCTTTTGATATAGATTCCTTGCTCTCTTTATCATATCGTAAAACCTGCTGGGAACTTGCTATCACACGGCTTTTCTTTGATGTTTTTCTACCCTCATGCTGCAATATTTTAGTTGTGTCAACATCTATACTTTTTAACATCTCTATCAGTTCTGAACCATTATCATCTTTGCCGATAACACTGCTTACGAAAACTTTCGCTCCAAGAGTTACAAGATTGTTTATAACATTTCCGGCACCGCCTAAAACCGTTGTCTCATTTTTTATATCTACTATCTGAACCGGTGCTTCTGGAGAGATTCTCTCACAGCTTCCCCACAAATAGTGATCTATCATCAAATCACCGATGACTAAAATATTTGGAGTAAAGTTTTTGAGTATTTTCATTTTTTCACCTCATCTCTAAAGAGTCTCTTGATCTCATGCACATAGGCTTTTATACCGTCTTCCATCTCAAATCTCGGCTTATACCCAAGCACTTCTCTAGTTGAAGCTATATCTGCTTCTGTATGAAATTGATAACTTCCGATAAATGGGTTAGGGATATATTCACATATCAAAGATGTTTCTAACTCATATTGCAAAATATCAACAATATCCTGAAAACTTCTCGCTTTTGCAGTTCCGACATTAAAAATTCCACTCTCTTTTGGATTCATAGCTTTTATATTCGCTTGAATGATATCTTCAATATATATAAAATCACGAAGTATCTTGTCACTGCTTTCAAAAAGACGTGGATTTTTACCTAATAGTATCTGATGAGCAAACTGCAAAATCATAGATGCAGTAGAGTTTTTAAAATACTCTCTTGGCCCATAAACATTAAAATATCGCAAACCGACAATTCCTATGTTGCTTTTTTTCATATACTCCCTACTTAAATTATCCATGCAGAGTTTTGAAAAGCCGTAAACATTTTGCGGTGCTTCACACCCTACTTTTTGAGGGGAAGGCGCATTTCCATAAGTTGCCGCAGATGAAGCATAAATCATATTTGCACCGTGTTTTAGGGCAAGTTCTAACAGATCTTTATAGGCATTAACATTTGTTCTTATCATCAAATCCTGTTCTAATACAGTTGTATCGGAGATTGCCGCTTCATGGAAAATATAGTCAAACTTATAATTTGTCTCCAGAGCTAAGAGTAAATCTTTATCGTTTATATCACCGCTTATAACCTCTCCGCTAAAGCCTATTAAATTTTTAAAGTGTCCAAAACTTTTAAGATTTCCGTTAGATAACAACTCCGTGCTTCTAAAACTATCAAGAACGACAACTTTTGCCTCGGGATGATTTTCTTGAAAGTAAAATGCCAAATTTGAGCCTATGAAACCGGCACCGCCAGTAATCAAAATCGTCTTGTCTTTTAACTCATTTTCTATATATTTCATCTGCTGAACTACCATTTATTTTAAATTTGTTACATTACATACACTACTAACTTTAACAAAATAATAACAGATACTCTATTAACATCTATTTAAGAGTAAAATCACTATAATTTGCCCGAAATTAAAAAAATCAAGGAGAAAATTATGAAAAAAATCGTTTTATCAATCGTTGCTTTAACTGCAACAACTGCTTTAATGGCTGCTGTAGAAGCTGGTGCATGTTTAGGATGTCACGGTGCTGATTGGACAAAACCTGCTCTAGGTAAATCTAAGAATGTTGCTGAGATGACTCATGCTGATATCGCTACTGCACTTAAAGGTTACAAAGCTGGAACTTACGGCGGACCAATGAAAGGTCTTATGACTGGTCAAGTTGCTAAATATAGCGATGCTGACTTAGAGGCTTTCTCTAAAACTATCGGTAAATAATTTACCTAAATTGCCCTTTTTAGGGCGATTTACTCTATCTTCTTAATCTTACTTTTATTCTGGTTTATACTTTTTCTTAAACTCTTCTCTTTTTTGCTCTTGTTTTAAAGCATCATTTAACTCATCTTCACCGTCATATTTAGCGGCATTTAAAAACTTCTCTTCATCATCAAATTGACCATTTTTCACAGCCCACATAAATGCAAAAAGCCCTGTCGCTCCCAAAAATATAGACACGCCAAGCATCATAGCTATAACCCAACTATCCATGTCTATCCTCTCTTCCATTTATAACGAATTCGCATAGAATTTCCGACAACTAAAAGCGAACTTAGCGACATGGAAATTGCAGCAAAAAGCGGTATAACATATCCTGCCATCGCCAATGGAATGGTGAGTGCATTATAAAGTAGCGATATAAAAAGATTTTGCTTAATCAATCCAAATGTAGTGCGGCTGATTTTAAAAGCATCATTGAGTGATTTTAGCGAATCATCAAGTAAAACAACATCTCCTACTTCAACGGCTATATCACTTCCGCTTCCCATAGAGATTGCTATATCAGCAGTTGCAAGAGCCAAAATATCGTTAATTCCGTCTCCGACCATAACAACCTGCCTACCGTCCTTATGAAGTTTCTCTATATATTGTGCTTTATCCTGAGGTGTCTGCTCAAAGAAGAAATTTTTTATTCCGACTTCATCTGCTACTTTTTTAGTTATTTTTTCATGATCTCCGCTTAAGAGCACCACTTCTATACCGCTATGACGCATATTTTCCATCAACTCTGCAGCAAAGCCTTTTATCTTATCTCTAAGCTCATACATTGCCACAACTTGATTGTCAACTACAAAATAGAATGTTGTCTCTTGTGTTAAAAACTCTGTTTCCAAACCCTCTTCTTGCAGTAATCTTAGATTCCCGCCCAAACACTCTATATCTTTATATTTTGCTCTTATCCCTTTTGCCGGAATTTGCATATACTCGTCAAAAATAATCTCGCCAATCTTCTCGTTCTGCTCTTTTATATAGTTTGCAACACCCTTAGCTACAGGATGATTTGATGACTTTACAAGCGAATAAAGTAGCCCTATATCAAACTCTCCGTAAATATTCTCTTTTATTACTTCAGGTTTTCCGAGTGTAATAGTTCCTGTTTTATCCAAAACAAGGGTATCTATCTTTGCCATACTCTCAAGCCCTGCCGCTTCTTTAAAAAGTATGCCTCTTGAAGCTCCCAAACTAAGCCCAACCAAAGTCGCAACCGGTGTTGCAAGAGCCAAAGCGCACGGACAAGCTATAATGATAACGGAGACGGCAACCATGAAAGAGATTTCAAAACTGTTAGGCCAGATCCACCACACAAAAAAGGTTATAAATGAGAGTGCTAGAATTATAGATGAAAAATATTCTGAGAGCCTATTCGCCATCTGCTGAATTTTTGGCTTTTTATTTATAGCAGACTCTAAAAGAGTAACGATATTTGAGAGTGTCGAGTGCTTAAAATCTTTAGTTGCTCTAAAATGTATGTCTGCATCGATGCTAGTCGTACCGCTTATAACACTCATCCCTACGCTCTTATATACAGGTTCACTCTCGCCTGTTAAATTTGATTCGTCAAACGAACCGTTCCCTTTAATTATCTCCCCGTCAAGCAGAACTTTTTCTCCGGAAAAGATGGCTACAATAGCTCCAACATGAACATCACTGAGTTTACATGTAACAATATTATCATTCTCAACAACTTTAACTTCACTAGGAATACTTTTTGTAATCATATCAAGCGTATCGGCAGCATTTTTTTTACTTAAGACCTCTAAAAACTTGCCAATCAATACAAAAGTTATTATCATACTCACAGAGTCAAAATAGGCTTCACCACGTCCTAAAATAGTTATGTATAAAGAGTATATGTAGGTAAGAGCCGCTCCTGTTGCTACAAGGAGATCCATATTTATCACTCTGTTTTTTAGACCAAAGTATGCACCTCTAAAAAAAACCCAGCCGCTATAAAAAAGCACAGGAGTTGCAAGAACGCCCTCTGCAATATTTAGTATAGTTTTTATGTCTTGAGTTATTCCGCTAAAATATCCTGCATACTGAGCAACCGCTATCCACATGATGTTCATAGATGCAAATATGGCAACAGCCATTTTCAGGTAGTATGACTTTCTCTCTCTGTTTGCATGTGACTCTTGTGCCGAAGAGTCATAAGCGAATGCGTTATAGCCGATGGAGCGAATCATATCAATGATTTTTGAGAGCTTTACGACATCATCAGCCCACACTATAGTTGCTTTATTATTTGTAAAATTAATCTCTGCTTCTATCACTCCGTCCATCTTCCGCAGAGCTTTTTCATTAAGCCATACACATGCTGAACAGTGGATTCCCTCTATTATTAAAGAAACTTTGCTAAATCCATCATCTGTAGTTTCTACAAACTTATCATAAAAAGAGGGTGAATCAAAATTTGACGACTCCTCATATATATGAGATGGAGGTGCTAATTCAATATTTTTACTT
>CAIUZU010000388.1 GCA_903903705.1 uncultured Helicobacteraceae bacterium | reverse complement strand
GGGAAATGGCATCACAAGCAAGAGGAATGCCTCAGGATAGTAATGTATATGCTTCATTGATTACCGCCTTGATACTCTCGTATAACAAAGCATCTCTTATTACGGTGCAAAACGAACCTTTTATGATCAGTATGAACAAAGAGGCTTACAGCTTTATCGCACCTATCCAAAAACAGAGAATTGAGCAGGTATTTATCATTATTGTCAATAATGCGATTGATGCATTGAAAGTTAATAAAAAGTTTGAGGAGAGAATTTTTGAAATAACTCTAAAAGATGAAGATGAACATATTGTAGTAAGTTTTCAAGATAACGGCGGCGGCATAAACGAGGATATACTCCCTAAAATATTTGATCCGTTTCAAAGCACTAAAGTTGAGGGCGGTATAGGAATAGGTCTTAATGTCGCAAAAAGAATAATGGAAGATCACAATGGAAAAATCATTGCATCCAATTATGGAGAGGGAGCACTTTTTGAAGTCTACATTCCAAAGAAGTTAAAACTGCAAATCAATGAGTAGCTTATGCGGAATTGATGAAGCAGGGAGAGGTCCACTTGCAGGAGATCTCGTCATTGCAGGGTGCATTTTACATAGAGCGATTGATGGGCTCAATGATTCAAAAAAGTTGAGTGAAAAAACAAGAGAGTCTCTTTATGAGATAATCATTCAAAACTCCACTTATCATATAGTGAAGTTCTCACCAAAAGATATTGACGATAACGGCATATCTAGATGTTTAAAAAGAGGCTTAGAGGAGATCATGCAAAATCTTCCATGTAATAGCTATCTATTTGACGGAAACTCTACATTTGGTGTCAATGGACTTCAAACTATGATAAAAGCCGATGGAAAGATTCCCGAAGTTAGTGCCGCTTCCATTTTAGCAAAAGTGACGCATGACAGAAATATCATCAGAGACGCTAAAATTTACCCGATGTATGAGTTTGAGAAACATAAAGGGTACGGAACACCACGGCATGTTGAGTTAATCAAGCAACATGGTTACTGCGAAATACATAGAAGAAGCTATAAGCTCAAGGCACTTGAGCCTAAAGAGCTTACAAAACCTACACTTTTTTAAAATAGATAATTTATCTCAAAACGGTATTCGTTATATGAGTCTTTATCTATACCGCTTGTGCGATTCTCGGCATCAACGGAAGCAAAACGAATTCTTGCATCAAGCTGCGGCGTAAGTTGTTGAACAAGATCTATATGTATGACACTCATATCGGCTTGTGCTCCTGCTGCTTGTTTACTTTCGTCAAAATCTTGAATCACATAGCGACCCATAGCTTTAAACCCTTTAACAATTTGAGCTTTACCAAAATCATAACTCACTTCGCCCATAGTGCTTTTCGTATTGGCTACCCAGTTTAACTGAGCCATCGCACGAGTATATCCGCCTGTAGGAAAAGCTCTCCATGGAGCGACTAAATCCGCCTCATCTGCTACATCAGAATAACCTGCTAAAACTTTAAGCGCACCCTTTGCTAAAACTAAACGAGCCATCCATGCCGAGCCATCAAGAGTATATCTATCGTTATAGCCAAGGAGCGTTGTTGGACGTTTATCTCTACCCAAATTTCCGCTAAGACTTGCTCCGCCAATGTCGCCGCCGCCATCATCAATCTGTTCCATATAGCGAAATCCGGGAGTCAATGAAAAACCATCAGACAGATTTATTTTGTAATTTATCTCGCCTATAACAGATGAGACGACATCCGGAACTGCCGTGTATGTTACATCTAATTTTAAATTTTCTAAAGAGCTATTGCTTATAGCCGCAATTACGAGTTCATGTTCTGTATCTTCACCTGCTGCTACAAAATTTGCATAACTAAGCCCCTTATGAACTCCTGAGTCGTCGTTATTGTTCCAAGAGTTTGCAGAAGAGTCTTTAAAAGTTAAAACATCATGAAAAGTCGTATGATCTCTTAATTTTTGAGCAGTTAAGTACGCACCTTTGAGAGTTGTATCTTTTAGATCTTTTGATTCAAAACTCAAACCCTCAAACACATTTGGAATCATCTTTGTATCATTTGAAGCCGTCAATGCCGATTCAAAAAATTGACGACCAAACTTGAATGATGTTTTTGAGATGTCGTACTGAATATAAGCTTGAGCCAAAACCGCCATGTGCCAATCACCGTCTGCAGAAACATCGTAGCGGCTGAATGTATCTTTACCAGATTTTACAATTCCAACATCTGCATCATCTTCACGAAGAGAGTCAAATGGGCTGTTTGCATAGTAAAAACCTGCCGTCGCACTTAATCCTGCAAGCGGTGCTGTTTTATAGATTAAACTACCTCCAAGAGCAAAAGCTTTGTTATCACCATTAGCATTATTTTCCCAATCCCATGCAAAGATATTTGTTCTTAGATGACCATAAAACATACCGTTCGTAAATGCCTCACCTATGTCATTTGCAGGAGATGGAAGCGTGTTGTAAACCTCATTCATATTGCCCTGTAATGTTCTTTTTGGCTTTGTCTCATCTGCATTTAGAGCTACAGTGAGCACACATACGCTTAAGATTGCAACACCTGTTTTTAATAATTTCATTTTAAACCTCTTTTATATAACTTAAAAATTTTCCAACAAAATAACATTGACATAAGTGCCTTCACTCAGATTGCCGTCATCTTCTCCTGTTAGCATTAGTGCGCTTGAGTTTAGCATATTTGTCAAAATTGCCGAACTTCCGACTTTTTTATCTCTGAAGTTTACAAAGTATTCGCCATCTATAATTTCTATATTACATGCGGTAAACTCCGTGAGTTTACTTCTTTTTGTAAACTCTTCGTTTAGTTTTGCTGCAACGGTTTTATATGCACTCTCACGACCTAACATTTTAGCTATCAAAGGAAGAACATAAAGTATCGCCGTTACAGTCGATGAGTAGGCAAATCCGGGAAGAGCTAGAATAAATTTATCCTCTTTTTGTGCCACCAAAATATGTTTGCCAGGTTTTATCGCCACGCCTTTATAGACAACTTCAGCGCCAAGACGAGGCACGATATCTTTAACAAAATCATAATCTCCGACACTTACGCCGCCTGTACTAACCAAAATATCAGCACAACTTAGCGCATTTTTAAACGTCTGCATGATTGAATTTTTATCATCATCTACCGTTCCCAGCTGCACGACCTCTGCTCCGGCTTGTTCAAAAAGTGCCGCAAGAGTGTAGTTATTTGAACTTCTGATTTGTGCTTCATTATCACTGCTAGCACCAAGATCTAAGATCTCGCTTCCTGTTGAGACAACTGCAACACGAGGTTTGAGTGCGACTTTTACCATAACACGGTTTAGTGCCGCCATTACACCTATCTCAACAAAACCTATCTTTGTGCCTTTTTTTATAAGTACGTCTCCGGCTCGATATCCCTCACCTATCGGGCGGACTGATGAACCACACGGAACACTCTCATTTATAATTATTTTTCCATCTTCTACCGTTACATTTTCTATCTGAATGATGGTATCTGCACCATGAGGCATTTTAGAACCCGTAAAAGTTTTTATACACTCACCATTTTTTATAGTTCGCTTTTCATCACTTCCTGCAGGATTATCTCCTAAAATCACTATATTTTTACTCTCTAAATCATCGTGGATTACCGCATACCCATCCATAGAAGCAGTAGGAAACTGCGGATCGTTATACTGGGCTATAACATCCTCAGCCAATACCCTTCCAAGAGATGAACTAAGCGGCACATTCTCTTTTCTTGAACAATTTACCTGAAGCAGATCAAGCATATTTTGGCTTGTTTCATAAGATAATAGGCTCATTTTAAAATTCCGCTCCCTTTTATAGCAGTTGAGCGTTCAAGTGCATAAACTCTTTTGCCGCCCTTTAAATCATATTTCCAAATAGGGGCAGATGCTTTAAAATCTTCTACAAACTCATCAATAAACTCTAATGCGACACGACGTTTAGGTGAAAAAACAGCTGCTATGTAAGAGGATTCATGAAGCATCACATCTCCACGAGAGTGAGCCATTTTTATAACTGCACCCTCTGCTTTTGCTCTCTCTTGCCATGCCTCAAACCAGCTTTTTAGTATTGGTTCATAAATATCAAAACTAAGTCCCTCAATACCGTCTTCACTTCTAACAGTTCCAACAAATGGAATATATGCCCCATAGTTGCTTTTTGCCTCTTGCTCGTACCAATCTTTTAGAATCTCAGGAACATTTAGTGCGCCATCATATAGATAAAGCATACCTCAACCTCCGCAAACAGGCGGTAGTAGAGCAACTCTATCTCCGTCTTTGAGTTCAATGTCTCTGCGGCTAACAAGCATATCATTAACGGCAACAGCAGAATTTTCAAGCCACACATGCATCTCTTTATCGCCTTGCAATATATTTGCCAACTCGCTTAAGTTTGTTATCTCCAACATGAGAGGCTCTTTTTGTATCGGACCTAAAAATTCTACTCTTACCAAAATATCGCTCCATAACTATTTTTACTTTCAAGATTATATCAAACTCATCTTTTTTATAGGTTAAGAGCTGTATAATTTGCCCAATTACAGAGTGGAGAAGTGTGTGGTTTTTGGAAAAATTGAGTATCTAAATCTTTTGCCTTTTCATGTTTTTATGAAACGATTTACAAAAAGTTCGCAGCAGAGCATGAGCATGAACTACTATAAAGGTGTCCCTGCAAAAACAAATAAAAAATTTCTCTCACGCAGAGTTGATGCCGCGTTTATTTCCAGCATTCGTGCAAAAAATCATAAAAACGTAAACTTAGGAATTATCGCAAAAAAAGAGGTGCTAAGCGTTTTGGTAGTTCCGCACGTAAATGATGTAAGCGACAAAGAGTCCGAAACTTCTAATGTTTTAGCAAAAATATTAAACGTTCAAGGCAAAGTTCTCATAGGAGATAAGGCACTCAGGTATTATCTGCAAAACAAACCGCATGTAGATCTGGCAAAAATGTGGAATGAAAAGTACAACCTCCCTTTTGTCTTTGCACTTTTATGCTATCACAAAGATAGAGATCTTTACAAAAAAATTGAAAAAAACTTCTTAAAAAGCAGAGTAAAAATTCCAAGATATATTTTAAATGAAGCATCCACGAGAACTAAAATATCACAAGCCGATATACTTAATTACCTAAAATATATATCTTACGACTTTGACAGAAAAGCAAAAATGGGTCTAGATAGATTTTATAAAGAGATCTCAAAGATGGATTCGATGGGCGCCCCGGCGGCCAATTTCGATTCGACCAGGAATTATAACCTCCGCATCCTGAGCTACGGATCGCAGGCCGG
>CAIUZU010000387.1 GCA_903903705.1 uncultured Helicobacteraceae bacterium | reverse complement strand
TTACGGTGAAGCACGCAGAAAACATGAGGAGAAGATACTAAGTTCCATATATCAATATAGAAAGGGGCTGCCCTTTGCATCTATGCACAATCAGGTAGTTTTATTGATTGATGAAGGAAGTGAAACGGGATTAAAATTTTTAACTGCACTAAAAACAATTTTGGCACAAAAGCCAAAAGCTGTTTATATCGCCGTGCCGGTTATACCGAGTGATGTTTTGGAGTTTTTAGAGCCGTTTGCGGATGATCTGTTTTTTCTTCACAATATAGATGATTATGTTGAAACATCGTTATACTATGAAGAGTTAGAGAATATAGATGAAGATAGAATAGAGAAAATATTAGGAGAAAAAAGTGAAGTATGATATTAAAGTAGATTTAAAAAATAGAAGTGAAGAGTATTCATTTGGTGAAGTTGCGAAACAGGCAAACGGTTCGGCTTGGATAAAAAGCGGCAATACGGTTATCCTTGCAACGGTTGTAATTGATGAAACAGAAATAGTAAAAGATGATTTTCTTCCGCTAACAGTTCAGTACATAGAAAAATCATATGCAGCAGGTAAGATTCCGGGCGGATTTTTTAAGCGCGAAACAAAACCGAGTGATTTTGAAACACTGACTTCGAGAATAGTTGACCGCTCTCTTCGTCCGCTTTTTCCAAAAGGTTTCGGATATCCGACACAGATTACAATTATGACATTTAGCGTCGATAAAGAGTCGGATCTTCAGGTTTTAGCACTTAGTGCCGCTTCTGCCGCTCTGTTTGTAAGCGATATAGATATAAATACCTCGGTCTCTGCAGTAAGAGCTGCAAAAATTGACGGAGAGATTATATTAAATCCTACTCTGTCACAGCTAAATAACTCTACATTGGATCTCTATCTCTCAGGAACAAAAGATGATCTCTTGATGATTGAGATGAGAAGTATCGGTTCAGAGAAAGTAGATAACACTTTGGTTATTGATCCACTTATGGATCCGATACTTAGTGCCCCGATTATAACAACACATGCCTCAAATGCGGTAAATGAGGACGAGTTAATAACTATCTTTGAAAAAACCCAGCAGCTTCTTTTTGAAAATAATGCCAAATATGAAGAAGCGTTTGCACCGTTTAAAAAAGAGGCGCTAGAGATGGAGTACAAAGCACATGTAGTAAATGAGGAGATGATTTCTTATGTACGTGAGCACTGCTTTTTAGATATAAAATATGCTATGAATCAAATGGCAAAATCAGAGCGTTCTACTGCATTAAGAGGACTTAGAAAAAAAATAATTCTAAACAAAGAGCATTGGGATGAAGTTGAGTTGAAAGATGCGATTGAAAAAGTAAAAAGAGAACAGGTAAGATCTCAAATTTTAAATGAGAGAGTAAGAGCTGACGGTAGATCTTTAAATGAGATCCGACCGATAACTATCAGCACAAACGTGCTTCCAAGTGCACACTCATCTTGTCTTTTTACACGTGGACAAACACAAGCACTTGTTGTTCTAACTATGGGTGGAGCAAAAGATGCGCAGATGTTTGAAAATCTAACAGATGAGGGAACTCAAAATGAGAATTTTATGGTTCACTACAACTTTCCGGGATTTAGCGTAGGTGAAGCATCTCCTATCATGGGAACAAAAAGAAGAGAGTTGGGACACGGAAATCTTGCAAAAAGAGCACTAGAGCCGATAACAAATCTTGGCGGACAGACTGTTCGCCTTGTATCGGAGATTTTAGAGTCAAACGGCTCATCGTCCATGGCAACGGTATGCGGTGGCTATATGGCACTTCGTGCGGCTGATATAGATACAAGCGATACGGTCGCAGGAATTGCTATGGGTATGGTGAGTGATGGCGAAAAATATGCAATACTCTCCGACATTATGGGACTTGAAGATCATGACGGGGATATGGACTTTAAGGTAACCGGCTCAAAAGATGGTATTACTGCTATGCAGATGGATATCAAGTTAGGCGGAATCAGCTTAAATGTTTTAAAAGAGGCACTCTATCAAGCAAAAGAGGGTAGAGCTCACATTATAGATATCATGCAAGAGGCTGAAAAAAAGATAGAATTTAATGACGGTGTTTTACCGAGTACAGATTTTTTTCATATAAATCCGAGTTTTATCGGCGATATTATAGGTCAGGCAGGTAAAACTATCCGTGAAATAATCGAGAAGTTTGAAGTAGCTATCGATATTGACAAAAAAGATGGAAAAGTAAAAGTAACAGGCAAAAGCAAAGGCGGTGTAAAAGCTGCAAGAGAACATATTGAGGGAATCGTAAATACACCAAAAGTTGCAAAAATAGAGTATAAAGTCGGTGATAAACATAAAGGCATAGTTAAAAAAATAGTTGATTTTGGTGCATTTATAGAGCTTCCAGATGGTACGGACGGACTTATTCATATCTCTAAAATATCTGATCAAAGAGTAGACAAAGTGAGTGATGTGCTAAAAGAAGGTGATGTCATGGATGTGGAGATTTTAGAATTTAAAGGTAATAAGATTTCTCTAGGGCGTGCATAATTGGCTTTATTCGTAAATAAGGGTATTTTACCTAATTGATATTATAAAGTTTCAACTAATTTTTATCATATATTATGTATAATTCCGGATCAAATTTAAGTAGGGAAATCCTTTCATTTATGTTTGGGTTGCTGCATTCGTTATGGATGTGGTTACGCTAGCCGAAAAAGTTTGTAATAATTTTAATGGAGAAACTATGAAAAAAATTCTTTTCTTAATGGTAGCATTAGCTACTGCTGCTTTAGCTGCTGATGGTGATGTTGCAAACCAAACTCTTAAAGCATACTCAATGATTGCTGCTGGTCTTGGTCTTGGTCTTGCTGCTCTTGGTGGAGCTATCGGTATGGGTAATACTGCTGCTGCAACAATTGCAGGAACTGCAAGAAACCCAGGTTTAGGTGCTAAACTTATGACTACGATGTTTATCGCTCTTGCGATGATCGAAGCTCAAGTTATTTATGCACTTGTAATTGCTCTTATAGCACTTTACGCAAACCCATACTTAGGTTAATCAACTCTAAGTAACTTATAAAACACCTTCGGGTGTTTTAACCTCTAAATGCGACCGTGGTGGAACGGTAGACACACTACCTTGAGGTGGTAGCGCCCTACGGGTGTGGGAGTTCAAATCTCCCCGGTCGCACCATAATCTCTTATTTTCTGTAACTTCAAATACCTTTCTTAAAAACGATTTTTTTCTTAATAACCCAAACTATCTATAAATATTAGTAGATCTGTAATAATTAGCATTAAAGCTATCAATGCAATTAACGTAAACCTTATAAACTATTTGAATGCTCTAAGGCTGCACAAGTTGAACGAGAACTACCAAGTTGTTATATTATAAATCATATAGCGCAAATGATGGGGCATACTCATATTGAAATGTTGATACACAAGTACAATAAGTTCATTCCATCAGAAGTAAGGAAAATTGATAAATCAATTGGATTGTTTTAATAAACAAGGTATTATAAAAAGTAATAATTGAAAAATATTTTAGCTACCATAGATTTTTAAAGTTCTGAAATATCGTGTTTATAGGGGTTTTAAAAAGGGTGGCTCCGAATACTGGATTCGAACCAGTGGCCAAGTGATTAACAGTCTCTTAAAAGGCACTTTTTCACATTTCTTAAAGTCTAATCAAACCTCTTTAAACCTCTTCTAAAGCCCTATATATTGGACTTATCTAATGCTTTGTGATATAATCAAATCTATATAAATAAAATCATACTTTTCAAAATATGGTTACTAATAGGTTACTAAAATGGCA
>CAIUZU010000386.1 GCA_903903705.1 uncultured Helicobacteraceae bacterium | reverse complement strand
ATGAAGAGTAAAACAAGATGGATGATATGTAAATTAAGAAAAGAATATATCTCTTCGTCCATAGAAAAAGAACGAATACAAAATCAAAAAATAAAAGGAAAAACAAAATGATCGCAACGCCGACATGGGGAACATCAACCTCAATTATGGATTATCACAAAGAGTCTAAAGACAACTATTATAAAAAAGAGGGTGATTTAGGTATCTGGCAAGGCAAATTAGCTACAGAGTTAGGCTTAAGCGGAGCCATTAACGATAAAGACCTTGAAAATCTTTTAAACGGTAAAAATCAAGAAGGTACACAAATATTAAAAAATATATCTATCGATAAAGCGACGGGAGAGAGAACGAGAGCAGGATTAGATCTAACTTTCAATGCTCCTAAATCCGTATCCGTTGCTTATGAACTTGCAAAGGCTACCGGTAATGAAGCTCTGGCTTCTAAGCTGCTTGAAATCCACAATAACACTACCACTAAAGTTCTTGAAAAAATAGAGAAAAATTACTCTCAAGCAAGAGAAACCAAAGACGGTATCACTACTCATGTAGATACCGGCAATCTAGCAATAGCTAAATTTCAACACGACACGGCAAGACCGATAACAGATGAAAAAGGTAATGTAACCGTAGACCCGTCGCTTCATACTCATGCGGTTATTATGAATATGACCAAATCCAAAGATGGCACATATAAAGCTATTGAGTCTAAAGAGATATTTGAGAACTATAGAAGTGCAGGAATGGAATATCGCTCAGTCATGGCAGCAGAACTCAAAGCGGCAGGATTTGAAATTGTAGTAACCGACCATAACCAAGGTTTCTATGAAATAAAGCTCACTCAAGATGAAAAACTTGATGAAAAAATACTTGATAATTTTTCAGAAAGAAGCAAACAGATAGAAGAGGCTTTACCTGCTTTGAAAGAGAAATATCCGGACAAATCAGAGAGCGAACTAAAGCAGCTGGCGGCTCATCAAACAAGAGAGTTTAAAGGAGAGATAGACAGAGATAAAGTCAGAGAAGATAATTTAGGCAGAGCGACAGAGCTAGGTTTAAGCGTTGAAAATATTAATGATCTATCTAAATCAACGCAGCAAAAACAAGAAGAGCTAAAAAATCTAACGCCCGAACAGATACAAGCTCAAAAGGACGAAGATAAAACCAAAGCAAGGGATGCGCTCAAGACATCTATACAAGTCATGACGGATGAAAAATCAGTATTTGAAAAAGAAGATATCATGCAAAATGCTCAAAAGTTTCTTCTCGCAGATGCTATCAATCCGCAAATACTAGATCAGGTATTTAAAGAGCAATTTATATCAAAAGAGGATGATAGACTTATCAAAATACGAGATAACAACTACACTACCAAAGAAATATTAAATTACGAAAAAAGCGTACTAGACATGCTCAAAGAGTCTAAAAATCAAGCAGAACAAATCTATACACAAAAAGAGGCAAAAGAGAAGATATCTCAATACTCCGAAAAACAGGAACGTCCTCTAACCAAAGGTCAAGCCCAAGCAGCGGCGCTTATATTATCTTCTAAAGATTCTATCATAGGTATTCAAGGAGATGCTGGAACAGGCAAGACCACGATGCTAAAGGCGGTAAATGCTCTAAAAGAAGATACTAAGCTGATAGGATTATCTTACACCGGCAAAGCTGCTTCAGAGATAGAAGCCGCAACGAGAGAAAAAGAGAAAGAAAAAACATCCCAAACCACTTTTAAAGAGGGAGGCATCAAATCATCCACTATCGCCAGTTTTTTAAACGGTATTGAAAACGGCACTATCAATAAACAAGAACTCAAAGATGCAAAGCTCATAGTCGATGAAGCCTCGATGCTAGGCATAAAAGATGCGAATAAACTTTTATCCTTTGCAAAGGAAGCAGGCGCGCAAGTCGTACTAATTGGAGATGTCAAGCAGTTTAAAGCAATCAATGCCGGAGATCCGTTTACGATGCTGCAAGATAACAATATGAAAACGGAAAACATGAATGAAGTCTTACGACAAAACGATAAAACCCTCAAAGAAGCGGTAAAACACTTAAATAACTATAACTCTGATGCAGCGTTTAAAACACTAGACGATGCGAGTAAGATAAAAGCGTTATCAAAAGAGGATAATGTCATCGAAGAGATTACTAAAGAGTATTTCAAGGACAATAATAAGCCAATGGATACTACAGCTATTGCAGCTGCAAAGGATACTTTTAAAAATAATCTCATTCTAACCAATACCAATAGAATCAAAGATGAGCTTAACCACTCTATAAGAGGCGAGATGAGAACAAGAGGACATCTAAAGGGTAATGATATAACTCTTAATACAAGAGAATCATCAAGACTTACTCCATCTCAAAAATATTTCGCAAGCAACTACAAGGACTCTAGCAGTATCTTTTTGCAGGGAGATATTTATATCAAGGGCGAGGATGGAACGGTAGACAAACTAGGCAAAGGAAGTGAGTTTAAGATTACAGGCTCTAATACCAAAAGCAACACCTTAAGTGTTGAGGATAAAGAGGGTAAGAGTCATACAATAGACCTAAAGAAAAACTCTAACGCTATACAGGCATATTCAGAAGAAAAAAGAAATTTTGCTCAAGGTGAGAAAATAGTCTTTGAGAAGAACGATAAGAAGTTAGGAGTAAATAACGGAAATGTTGCGGAGATTTTAAAGATAGATGAAAAAGGAAATATCACCGCAAAAATGGAAGATAAAACTATAACTTTCAATGCATCTGAATATAACTATTTCAATCACGGCTACGCAGTAACAAGCTATAAAGCTCAAGGACAAACTTCCGCAAATGTCATAGCTCACATGCCTGCAAAAGCTCAAAATTTCAATAGCTTTTATACCGTGGTAACAAGAGCACAGGACAATCTAACCATCTTTACAGACTCTAAAGAAGATTTACGCTCAATGGTACATAATGAACAAATAAAAGATAATGCTCTATCTCTGAACGATAAGTATGATCAGAGAAAGGCAAAAGAAGAGCAGATGCAGAAACTAAGCTTTGAAGAGAGACAAGAGGCGAGAATAGAAGCCTATAATAATGCGCCTGCCTCAAAACGACAGGTTGATTTTGCGGCAAATATCGCAAAAGAACTAGATATCCAAAACCCTGACATAGGTAAGAGAGTAAATACCGACTCTTTTATAAAAGAGCATATTGGAGAGTTTGAAAAACTTCAAACAGTTAAAACCCCAAGCGATAAACAGCTTGATTTTGCTCAAAAGATAGCAGACAAGCTATATCAAGATATCGACACAAGTAAAATGAACGCTAAAGAGACAAAGGCGTATATATCTGAAAATAGTGCAGCTTTTAACAATACTGTTAAAAATCCTACAGAACATCTGCTAAGTATAGACTCTTCACAACTCTCAAGCGTGCAGCAGGATAATTACTTTAGAGATTTAACCAGAGCGGAGATGTTTGCAGCATACAAAAAGGATATCGACACTTTAGAGATGCTTGACCAAAAGCATGAAAAAGAGTTCCCTCAAACCTCTTTAGAAGAAAAGCAGATAAAAATTGATATATATGCCACCGCACTAGATATAAAAAGCAAAGACTATCTTGATGTGATGGTAAAGGAACATACTCATCTACGGTTTGAAGAAAATATCCAAAAGTTTGGATTGGATACTCCTTTAGGTATGGCAAACGAACTAAAAAGCCAAGGACTAAACTACAAAGATGAGAAATACAACACTCTTGCAGATCTTATAACGGAAAAGCAGTTTGAACACCTCATGAGCAAACATGACGGCACAAACGATAAAGAGCTTGAAGAGAGAAATACAAGGATGATAGAGTTCACACAAGGATTTAAAGAGCAGCTGCATGAGACAAGAGAGTATGAAGCAAAAATCAATATGATTGAAACAGAGATTGAAGCAGGTAATCTATACAAAGCTACCGAACTGCTCGAAGAGAATAGAGAGTTATTAGAAGAACATGACCTAAAATCTCTTGAAACAACTCTTGAATACGGTATGAGCGAACAGTTTGAGACAGTTCAAGAAGAGCTGGAAAAAGAGTTTGAGAAGCAAGAAGAATTTTTACTCCAAGAGCTAGAAGATACGGCAGAACTTGAAAATGATAACTCAACAGATGCGATAGAGCCGGCTAAAGAAATTGAGAATACGGCACTTGAAAATATAGAAAATGAAACGGCTAAAGAGCGTGAAGATGAATACGAATATGAGAGGTAAGTTGTTTATGATGGTAATAGCAGCCAGAGGGGTGATTAAGTCCTCTGTTTTGATTAATAAAGAGCGGGTGCGAACACCATCAATATTAAAAAGACTACTAATATTTTATAAAACACAGGGAGAACCTTTCCCACAAGTTCCCACCCACCCCATCCTTGCCAAAAAAAAGGCAAAAAAAAAGGGTTAAAGCCGAAGCTCTAACCCTTACTTGAAGTAGTCTGATAATCAGTCAGACAAGTTTCCCGTGTTTTACAAAAAGAAGTATATCATAGAAAATTAAATAGTTGATTTTTAATTATCAGGCTTAACATGTACCCATGATGCATCTAATCTTTCTTCTATAAAGAAAAGATTATTTATTGTCTCGGAAGCTATCAAATTTGAAATGTCTAGCT
>CAIUZU010000385.1 GCA_903903705.1 uncultured Helicobacteraceae bacterium | reverse complement strand
CTGTTTCTATATCTTTTATAAATTGAATAAAATAATTTTTTTGTCCATCTCTTTGCTCTGACAGTTCTTTTGAAAACCCATTTAGTGCTGGTTCATTAAAAGCATAGTAAGTCAAAATTTCTTTCTTATCTGAAATAGGTTTTTCTATATTTATATCCATGGGACGGATTTTCTCAAATAATTTCATACTATTGGGCATAGCATCTATGTTTATACCTTTCCAGCCTTGTTTATAGAAAAAATAGGTGTTTGAAAACCGTTTTGGATGATGCGCTCCCACATCAATATAAAATCCAATTTGTTGTTTTTCAAATAATCTTCTTAAAATCATATCTTCACCCTCTTGTGAATACGACCTTAAAGCATAACCATCAAAGTAATCATTTTTTATTTCAACCAATTTTTCTATAACACTTTTTGGTAAAACTGTTTTAAGTAATTTTTTAACATGAAATATCCTTATAAATAATAAACTTTTCGATAAATTTATAAAATTAACTCTTGTTTTTTTCCAAAATAATAAACAGAAATAAGCTGCAATAAAATATGAAAACAATGTTGCCCAAGCCGCTCCAACAATACCCATTTTTTGTATTAATACATAATTTAATACCACATTAACAATAGCTCCAATGGTAGTATTTATAGTAGAAAAAATTTGTAAATTTTCAGAGACAAACCACTTCCCACTAGCAACCCCCAAAAACACAAATACCCCAGCCCAAATGTGTATCATCAGTACACTTCCTGCTTCATGATACTCTCCGCCGTAAAGCAGATTTACAATCCAGTCACTTAAAAAAGTCATGGGAAGGGCTATTGCGATAGCCATCCATACCATAAGATTATAGAGCTTTTGAAGTCTGGCATAGTAGAGTTCTTCGCTTACTTTTTTGGCATTTATGATAGCAGGGAAAAGTGAGGATACTATCGCCATTGGGATAAAATACCATGCCTCGCTAAGTCGTACAGCGGCGGCGTATTGCCCTACTGCCTCAGCGTCCATCATCTCCATAATCATAACTTGGTCGATTTTCATATAGATGGAGATGACTATCCCGCTAAGTATGAGCGGCCATGCGTCACGCAACAAATCAACGGCTATTGGTTTGTTAAACTTCCAATCTATCCTATGATTTTTGATGTAAAAATAGACAAACCCGCACGCCAAAACAAAACTGTCAAAAAGTACTACCCATGCAAAGGCTTCAAGCGGGGCTTCGTTTAGGATGAGTATTATCTTTGCTACGCTTGAGAAAAATAGGCTTATGACATTTGCAAAAACGATATATTTGCCCATCACTTTTGATTGAAAGTACATGTCCACAACATTGAAACTCCCAAAGATTGTGGCACTTGCGATTATGAAGATAAGTATATTTGTTTGCGTGTCGTTTGAGGTAAAATTGATAGCGATTGCTAAAAAGAGGAGTACACCAAAAGCTCCTATAAGTTTAAGCCAAAAAGCAGTACCTATGAGTTCATCCCGACGGCTTTCATCTTTTACAAGTTCACGAACCACGATGCCATCAAGTCCGAGTGTGGCGATGGCGGTAAAAAGCCCCACAAAACTCTGCGCATAAGAAAAGAGTCCAAACTGTTCAGGCCCAAGATAGCGTGCCACCCAGATCCCTACAAAAAGCCCTACAACCATGCGGAGTATTTTTTCACCAAAAAGCCATGCGGTGTTTTTAAAATACTTCATAAAACCGCTATGATTTTGCAGGGATTTTAGTTTTGTCAGCATTTTGTATTTAAATACCACTCATACGCAATTTTTATCCCATCTTTAAGTTCAACTCTATGTTTCCATCCGAGGCTATGAAGCTTACCGGGGTCTGTCAGTTTAAGCATTGTGCCATCTGGTTTAGTCGTGTTAAAGTAAAACTCACCTCTAAATTCCAGTATGCTTTTTATAAGTTCTGCTAACTCTTTTATGGATATATCCTCACCGGAACCGATGTTGATGTGAGTGTTTTTAATCTCTTTGGCATTTGCATTATATGTATCTTTTGCATCTACATTTTCCATCAAAAACACGCATGCGTCCGCCATATCTTCGGAGTATAAAAACTCACGTCGGGGCTTTCCGCTTCCCCAGATCTCTATATTGACACTATTGTCATCCATCTGCTTAATGCCATATTTTTCCAACATTTTTAAGATCTCTGCTTCAGCACTCTCTCCTGAAATATGCTCAATCGGATTTTTATCCAAATCTTCTCTTATCGCATCAAAGTTCTTATCTTCTAAACATTTGCCAAGATGTATTTTTCTTATCATTGCCGGAAGGACATGTGACTTCTCAAGGTCGAAGTTATCATTTGCTCCGTAAAGGTTTGTCGGCATTACGCTTATAAAATTTGTGCCGTACTGGATGTTATAACTCTCGCACATCTTTATACCTGCGATTTTTGCTATGGCATAAGGTTCATTTGTATATTCAAGTTCAGAGGTAAGCAAACTCTCTTCTTGCATAGGTTGGGGTGCATTTTTCGGGTATATACATGTACTGCCTAAAAAAAGCAGCTTTTTTACGCCGTGCATGTAGCATTGATGGATAACATTATTTTGAACTTCGAGGTTTTCATATATGAAATCGGCTCTATAAGTGTTGTTTGCCACGATACCGCCGACTTTTGCAGCTGCAAGTATGACATACTCAGGTTTTTCTTTTTCAAAAAAATCTATAACCGCTTGTTGGTTTATCAAATCCAGTTCAGCGTGAGTTCTATAAACTAAATTCGTATAGCCCTTTGAGAGCAGATTTTTGACAATTGCACTTCCGACAAGTCCAAGATGTCCTGCTACATATATTTTGCTATCTTTTTTCATAGCTTTTTCTCAAGAAATTTATACTTTTTTAAATACCACTCTACAGTCTTAACGATGCCGCTCTCAAAGTTCTCATCTGCTCTCCAGAGAAGTTCATTTTCCAGCTTTGTTGCATCTATGGCATAGCGTCTGTCATGCCCTGCCCTGTCTTGCACAAAAGTTATAAGCTCTTTGTAGCTTTTTATATTTGGAACTGATGTTTTAACATAAGCTTTGTTTGGTGAGGTTAAAACCTCACTTCCGTTTAGAGGTACTTCTTTATCAAGAATTTCACATATTCTATCTACTATCTGAAGATTTGTTCTCTCGTTTCTTCCGCCTATGTTATATGTTTCTCCAGTTTTGCCGTTATGGTAAACGAGATCTATCCCTTTACAATGGTCTAGTACATAGAGCCAGTCACGGATGTTTTTGCCGTCTCCGTAGATAGGAATCGGGTTTCCTGCAAGAGCGTTTCTTATGATTGTAGGGATTAGTTTTTCATCATGTTGTTTTGGACCATAGTTGTTGGAGCAGTTTGTAATTACCGTATTCATGCCGTATGTTTCGTTGTAAGCTCTTACAATCATATCGCTGCTTGCTTTGCTAGCAGAGTATGGAGAGTTTGGAGCATAAGGAGTTAACTCGGTAAATAGTCCGCTCTCGCCCAATGTTCCGTACACTTCATCGGTGCTGATGTGATGAAATCTCGGAAGCGAGGTGTTGGCTTCGCTATTTTGCGGGGTTAAAACCCCACCTCCGACAAATCGTTCTTTATATTTAAACGGCGCATCCATCCATTTTTTATAAGCAACATCTAAAAGAGTAAAAGTTCCGTTTACATTTGTCTGTACAAACACACCCGGATTTTTTATAGAATTATCTACATGACTCTCTGCCGCAAAGTGTATAACTCCGCTTATATCATACTCGTCAAATATAAATTCTAGCAGTTCACGATTGCAGATATCGCCTTTTATAAACTTATATCTGGGATTTGCTTCGCACTCTTTTAGGTTCTCTAGATCTCCTGCGTAAGTAAGAAGATCTAGATTTACCAAGTTGTAATGTGGATATTTTTCTAAAAAATAAGGTACGAAGTTTGAACCTATAAAGCCTGCTGTGCCTGTAAGTAAGATTGATTGCATTAGCTTCTTTCTCCTAATTTTTGTAAACATGTATCCAGTGAGTCTTTCCAATAAGGTACAACTATACCGAAATCTTTTTTTATTTTTGCCTTGTTCAAAAGTGAATAGTGCGGTCGCTTTGCAGGTGTCGGATACTCTGTAGTCTCAATCGGATTTATCATACATGTAAGCTTTGCCATACGCATAATCTCTTTTGCGAAATCGTACCAAGAGCATACGCCTTCGTTTGAATAGTGGTAGATTTCTACTCCATCATTCTCTATTTTTGACAAAATATCTAATGCAACTCTTGCTAAATCTCTTGCATAAGTAGGAGATCCAACTTGATCAAATACGACACTAAGTTCACTCTTCTCTTTTGCAAGTCGTAACATCGTTTTTACAAAGTTTGCTCCATAGCTGCTATAAACCCATGATGTTCTCATGATGATAGAGTTTTTAGGATTTATCTCTAGCATCGCTTTTTCGCCTTCAAGTTTAGTTTTGCCGTAAACTCCTTGTGGGTTTGTTATATCATCTTCGGCGTATGGTTTAAAGTTATTG
>CAIUZU010000384.1 GCA_903903705.1 uncultured Helicobacteraceae bacterium | reverse complement strand
ATTATGCAATTATTGCTTGTTATTTTTCTATATTTTCACTCTGCTCTCGTGGCTCAGGGGTAGAGCACTTCCTTGGTAAGGAAGAGGTCGGCGGTTCAAATCCGCTCGTGAGCTCCATATATAATATATAGTAAAATTTAAGCAATAATTGAATAATTTTTGGGTACAATTCCATTTCTATTCACAAATTAAGTCGGAGGACACTATGGCAAAAGAAAAATTTGCGCGTAATAAACCACACTGTAACATTGGTACTATCGGTCACGTTGACCATGGTAAAACTACATTAACAGCGGCAATTACGGCAGTATTGGCAGTAACAAACGGTGCAAAAATGATGGATTACGATCAAATCGATAATGCTCCAGAAGAGCGTGAGCGTGGTATTACAATTGCTACATCACACGTAGAGTACGAAACAAATAATCGTCACTATGCACACGTAGACTGTCCAGGTCACGCGGATTATGTTAAAAACATGATTACTGGTGCTGCACAAATGGACGGCGCTATTTTAGTTGTTTCAGCAGCTGATGGTCCGATGCCACAAACTCGTGAGCACATTCTTCTTTCTAAGCAAGTTGGTGTTCCTTACATCGTTGTTTTCATGAACAAAGAAGATATGGTAGATGATGAAGAACTTTTAGAGTTAGTTGAAATGGAAATCCGTGAACTACTTGACATGTATGACTTCCCAGGTGATGATACTCCAATCATAGCTGGATCTGCAAAAGAAGCATTAGAAGAAGCAAAAACTGGTACTCTTGGAGTATGGTCTGCAAAAATTCAAAAGCTTATGGCTGCGGTAGATGAATATATTCCACAACCGGTTCGTGAAATTGATAGAGATTTCCTAATGCCTGTTGAGGATGTTTTCTCAATTTCTGGTCGTGGAACTGTTGTAACTGGTCGTATCGAGCGTGGTACAGTTAAAATTGGTGATGCAATTGAAATCGTAGGTATCCGTGATACTCAAAAAACTACTGTTACTGGTATTGAGATGTTTCGTAAAGAAATGGATCAAGGTTTAGCAGGAGATAACTGTGGTGTTCTTGTTCGTGGTATCGGTAAAGATGATGTTGAGCGTGGTCAAGTTCTTTGTAAGCCGGGTACAATTAATCCTCACACTAAATTTACAGCTGAGATTTATGTACTAAGTAAAGAAGAGGGTGGTCGTCATACTCCATTCTTCACTAACTATCGTCCACAATTCTATGTTCGTACAACGGACGTAACTGGTGCTATCTACTTACCTGAAGGTACAGAGATGGTTATGCCTGGTGATAACGTAAGTATAACTGTTGAACTAATTCACCCAATCGCTATGGAAAAAGGTACTAAGTTCGCTATCCGTGAGGGTGGACGTACTGTTGGTGCTGGTGTTGTAGCTGAGATTATTGCATAATTCGCTTTGGCGAATTTGCATTAATCCTTTAATAAGGTTAATAACATGAGAGAAGCAATACATTTAGGATGTGAAAAGTGTACTCGTCGTAACTATCACACAACTAAAAATAAAAAAACTCACACTGAAAAATTTTCAGTAAAAAAATATTGTAAATTTTGTCGTGAGCATACTGCACACAAAGAGATGAAGTTATAATATAGTTGCAATTTAAGCCTAAGTCTTTTGACTTGGCTTTATTGTTAAATATTTAGGCGTGTAGCTCCAATGGTTAGAGCATCGGATTCCAAATCCGAGTGATGGGAGTTCGAGTCTCTCCACGCCTGCCACATTGATTATCGTAAAGCTTTAGGGCTTTATTCATAATTAATGGTTATTAGGGAAGTTAAATGAATTTAGGTACACATATTAGAAATGCAAAACTGGAACTAAGTAAAGTTATTTTTCCTACAAAAGGTCAAGTTAAACAAGCTTATATCTCAGTTGTAATTGTTGTAACTGTTATAGCGGCTTTTTTAGCTTTGGTTGACTTGGTAATGTCGTCAATCATGTCAGCAATTTTAGGATAAGGAGTAGTGATGGAAAAGAAAAATCATAATCATCAGTGGTACTCTATTCAAACGTATGGGAATGAGAAAACTGTTCGTTTAGCAATTTTAAATATGATAGAAGAGATGGGATTACAAGAAGTAATAACAGATGTAATCGTTCCTACGGAAGATGTTATTGAGGTAAAAGACGGTAAGAAGAAAATAACTGAGAGATCTCTTTATTCAGGCTATGTATTTGCTAGAATAGATCTCAATACAGAGGTTCAGCATCTTATACAGTCTGTTCCAAAAGTTTCTGGATTTATCGGTGAAGCAAATAAGCCTACACCTTTAAGTGAACATGACATTAATGTCATTTTAGATCGTGTCCAAAATCGTGCAGCACCTAAGCCAAAAGTATTTTTTGACAACGGTGAAACTGTTCGTATAACTGAAGGTCCGTTTGCAAACTTTACTGCTACGGTAGATGAGTATGATTTAGAGCACGGTACTCTAAAACTTAATGTATCAATTTTTGGAAGAGCAACTCCGGTTGATATCTCTTATACTCAAGTTGAAAAAATAATTTAAATCAAAAAAAAGGAAAAAACATGGCAAAAAAAATTATGGGCTATATCAAGCTACAAATCGAAGCCGGCAAAGCTACACCAGCACCACCGGTAGGACCAGCTTTAGGACAACGTGGTGTTAACATCATGGAGTTTACTAAATCATTCAATGAAAAAACAAAAGATAAAATGGGGTTTAAAGTTCCTGTTGTAATCACTGTTTATACTGATAAAAGCTTTACTTTCGTAGTAAAACAGCCACCGGCTTCTGCATTATTAATGCATGCTGCAGGGCTTAAAGGCGGTTCAAGTAATCCACTTAAAAACAAAGTTGCAAAGATTACTCGTGCACAGTTAATGGAAGTTGTAGATAGAAAAATTGAAGATTTAAATACTACTGATAAAGAAGCAGCTGCTAAAACTATAGCAGGTTCAGCTCGTTCAATCGGTATCGAAATCGTAGACTAATATCTAACCCACATATCATCGACCACAATGATATAAAATTTTGTGGCAGAATTACATAGGAGAATTTGAATATGAGCAAAAGATATAAGCAATTAGCAGAAAAAATTGATGCAACAAAAGCATATAGTGTTGAAGAAGCATCAGTTTTAGTAAAAAATTTAGTTAGTGCAAAGTTTGATGAAACTGTTGAAATCGCACTAAACTTAAATGTAGATCCAAGACATGCAGATCAGATGATTCGCGGTGCAATCGTACTTCCACATGGAACTGGTAAAACTGTTCGTGTTGCAGTTTTTGCAAAAGGCGTTAAAGCTGATGAAGCTAAAGCGGCAGGTGCTGATATAGTAGGTACTGATGATTTAGTACAACAAATCAAAGATGGAATTTTTAACTTTGATATAGTTGTCGCAGCACCTGATTGTATGGGTCTTGTTGGTCAAATTGGTCGTATTTTAGGACCAAAAGGTATGATGCCTAACCCTAAAACTGGTACTGTAACTCCAGATGTTGCAACTGCTGTTAAAAATGTTAAGGGTGGTCAGGTAAATTTCCGTGTTGATAAAAAAGGAAATATTCATGCAGGTATCGGTAAGGCGAGTTTTGATGCAGATAAAATAGCTGAAAATATGATCTCTTTTGTTAAAGCTATCAAAAAGCATAAACCTGCAACAGCTAAAGGTCGTTATATTAAAAATAGCGCACTTAGTTTAACAATGAGTCCTGCTATTAAGCTTGACATCATGCAATTATTAGAGATGAAATAATTTAGTAATTTTTAGTGCTTTACTCGTAAAGCACTATTAAGTTACTACTTTGGTAACTGCATTTTATGGACTGAAGATAATAGGTGCGGAAGCTTAATTTCCTATTTGAAGTGTTGTCTGGAAAGGAGATATTCTATGACAAAAACACAAAAAGCTGAGATTATTGAAGTACTTTCAAATGAATTTAAAAATGCTCAAACTGTAATCTTCTGTGATTACAAAGGTTTAAGCGTTTCTAAACTTGAAGGTTTAAGAAATATTGCTCGTGTTAAAGATACAAAAGTTCAAGTTGTTAAAAATACTTTAGCTACTATAGCACTTAAAAATGCTGGACTTGAAGGTATCGAAATTAAAGATACTAATATTTTAGTATGGGGCGAAGATTCTATCGCTGCTTCTAAAGTTGTTTCTGATTTCGCTAAAGATAATGATATGCTTGTTATTAAACAAGCATACATTGATCGTGAGCCTGCTGATGCTGCTAAAGTTGAAGCGTTTGCTAAACTTCCTGGTCGTGAAGAACTACTTGGAATGCTTGCATCTGTTTGGATGGGACCGGTCAGAAACTTTACTATTGGTTTGGACGCATTAAGACAAAAAAGAGAAGAAGCGTAATAGCTTTTAACATATAAAATGAGAGATCATTTGATAAAATTCATAATGGAGAAAAATTATGGCAATAACTAAACAAGATGTATTAGAGTTTAT
>CAIUZU010000383.1 GCA_903903705.1 uncultured Helicobacteraceae bacterium | reverse complement strand
CCTATATTTGATGAAGTGAGAAAAGAAAAAACATATCTCTCATGCAGAAGAAAACCATCTAAAAAAGAGATCGAAGAAGCTGTTGAACTCTACAAAACATTAAGATAGGAAATCAAAATGAACACTATGCAAAAAAATATAATTATATCCGTAACTTTCGTTGCTCTTATCGCATCTCTTTTTTTAAGCGATTCAAATGTCGTTCATGCAACTTTAGCTATAGTAACTTTTATTATTACTATAGTAGTAGGCATGCAAAAAGGCTCATCCAAAAATGCCTATATTGAGACTAAAAGAGCTGAATTTATTGAAATGATGGAGTTTAGCAGAAACAAAATCATTCTCAATGAAAACACTCAAAATGAAGCAGAAAAGAACTTTAATACAATCGTGAACAGTTACCAAAAAGCCGTGCTTGAAGATACTAAAGTTGCCGGCGAAATGGTAATACTCGCAGACAAAGTCTCAAGAGGTCACTACTCATGTCGTATCTCATCTGACTCTAAAACTCCATATGTGCATGTACTAAGAAACAGCCTAAACAATATGTTAAACCACTCTGAAAAAAATATTGATAATGCAATCTCTACCCTGCAAAAATTTTCACAAGGTAATTTTGCAACAAGAAGCAACATCGATGTAGAAGCTAAAATGGCTGATCTTCTTAACAATATCAACTCTCTTGGGCAAGCACTTCAAGATATGGAACAAAAAAACAAAGAGCATCAAGATACGATAGTCGACTCTTCAAGCAAACTCAATGAAACTATCTCAAAAATCACAAACTCTACAATCAGAGATTTAAAAGGTATGATTACTGATGCCGTGGATAGAATCCATAATGTTGCACATAAAGAAAATGAGATGGTAGGAAATCTTCAAACTCTTGTTACAAATGCAAATGAGACAAAAACTATTTTAGCGACTATCGGTGATATTGCCGAACAGACAAACCTTTTAGCACTAAATGCGGCAATCGAAGCAGCCCGTGCAGGCGAGCATGGAAGAGGATTTGCAGTTGTTGCGGACGAGGTGCGAAAACTTGCAGAGAGAACACAAAAAAGTTTAGCTGAAACTTCGGCAACCACAAATATACTTATCCAGTCTATCTCTGAAAGCTCTGATGCGCTTAACAGAAATGCAAGTGAAGTAAATGACATCTCAGGTGAAATCAGCCTCATAAACAATAAAATGGATGAGATTATCAACACTCTAAGCAGTCTATCAAAATAGGGAATTATGTTACTCTACATACATATCCCTTTTTGCGATTCAAAGTGCTCATACTGCGCTTTTAACTCTTATGTAGATAAATTTCACCTCAAAGAGATCTACATGGAGGCTCTTTGCACACAACTTCAATTTGAAATAAAACGATTTGACGTAACACCAAAATCAATAGAATCTCTCTTTATAGGTGGCGGAACTCCCTCCACCGTTTCTCCTAAACTTTATGAAAAACTTTTCTCCATGCTAGACCCTTATCTGGCAGAAAATATTGAAATAACAAGCGAAGCAAACCCAAACAGTGCAACTTTAGAGTGGCTTGAGGGTATGTTTGCACTTGGAGTAAATCGCATAAGTTTTGGAGTGCAGAGTTTTAATAAAGAAAAACTAAGAATTTTAAATCGTGCTCACAACGCTTCTCAAGCAGAAGAGGCAATCTTAAATGCACAAAAAGTCGGATATAAAAATATTTCTCTAGATCTCATATATGCAACACTTGGCGATACAAAAGAGCTTTTGGAAAATGACCTTCTAAGGGCATTCTCTCTTCCCATTAACCACTTAAGCGCTTATGCCCTGACCATCGAAGAGGGTACCCCATTTGAATCAAAACCACACATGTCAAAAGAGAGACTAAGTCTCACATCATGGCTATTTAAAAAGATAAAAAAATTTGGTTTTACCCAGTATGAAATCAGCAACTTCGGATCTTACAGAAGCAGCCATAATATGGGATATTGGGAGTATAAAGATTATATAGGGCTTGGAAGCGGAGCTGTCGGCAAACTTGGCTTAGAGAGATACTACCCGACTTCAAGCGTTGAAGCATATATAGAAAATCCGCTTGACATAAGAGTAGAAAAATTGACACAAGAAGATAAAAAGATGGAGCAGATATTTTTAGGGCTTCGATCATGTGTCGGAGTATCTAAAAATATTTTAGATAAAAATGAGCTGCAAAAAGCCACTCTTTTGGTTGATGAAAAAAAACTTATATTTCAAAATGATACTTTTTATAACAATGACTACCTCTTAGCAGATGAGATTGCACTCTTTATATCATAATTTAATTATTCTTTAGATAGAATCTTGCCCTATTATAATTTAAGGATTTTTTATGTTTGGTATGGATTTGGGCGAAATAATCGTCATTGCTATTATCGCTGTTCTGTTTCTTGGTCCGGATAAACTGCCGGGTGCGATGGTAGAGATAGCTAAATTTTTTAAAAATACTAAAAATGTTATTAACTCGGTAAAAGATAGTTTTGAAGAAGAGCTAAACGTAAAAAGTATGAAAGATGAAGCTTTGGCATACAAGCAAGAGCTTTTAACTGCAACAGACAAAGTAAAAAGTGCAACGGATATCAAGCAGATGGCAGCAAAACTTACAACTCTTGAAGATGACTTTTTTATGGGTGACGACTTAAATAAAACTGAGAAAAAAACAGCTCCAAGCACACCGCAAGAGGTGACTCTCAAAAAAAGCGATGCAGTGCAGTCGACAAATAAAGTAGAAGAAGATAAGAAAAATGTTTGATGAGATAAAACCCCATTTAATTGAACTAAGAAAAAGGTTGGCAATATCTGTCGGCACTCTAATCGTAATGTTTTTTGTCATGTTCTCTTTTTACCAACCAATTTTAACTTGGCTAGTAGCACCGCTAAATGATGCGCTTATATCAGTCGGAAAAACATCAGTTAATGCTGCGGATGGTATGGTTACTACAACACAGGTCGGGGGAACATTTTTTGTTGCCCTTAAAGTATCATTTTTTGCAGCAATTTTAGGTTCTCTACCGGTAATTTTAGCTCAAATATGGGCATTTGTTGCCCCTGCATTATATGCAAACGAGAAAAAACTGGTACTGCCCTTTATACTAGGCGGAACGTCAATGTTTGGAGTAGGAGTTCTTTTTGCCTACTATATCGTTACCCCTCTTGGATTTGACTTTCTTATCGCATTTGGTAGTTTTCAATTTACGCCGCTTATCAACATAGAAGATTATGTAGGATTTTTTACAAAGATAATGTTCGGTTTTGGAATCGCTTTTGAACTTCCTATTTTTGCATATACCTTGGCTATTTTAGGTATGATAAACGATAGAAATATGATAGAGTTTTTCAGATATGCCGTTGTAATTATTTTTATAGTAGCGGCAATTCTTACTCCGCCTGACGTTCTTACACAGCTTTTGATGGCAGCTCCTCTTACTTTTCTATACGGCGTATCTATTTTAATCGTCAGAGTAGTAAATCCTGCACCTCCGCTTGAAGAAGAAGAAGTGGATGAAGATGAGGATGAGACTAGCGACGATACAAAAAAATTAGAGAGATAACGTGAGTGCCAATGTGCTGCTCACATCCAGCTATGATTTTTCCCTTCCAAAAGAGCTCATAGCAACCCACCCCGCAAATCCCAGAGACAGTGCAAAACTGCTAGTATACATCAGAGCGACGGACACCGTTTCTCATGTTCATTTTTGGGATTTTGAGAAGTTTATCCCAGAAGGATCTGCACTTATATTTAACAACACAAAAGTTATAAAAGCAAGGCTTTTTGGGAAAAAAGAGAGCGGCGGTGGAGTAGAACTTCTAATAAACAGAGCCATTAATGCCCATGATGTAAATGTATATATAAGAGGCAAAGTAAAAATCAGCACAAAGATTTTTTTTGATGAAAATTTAGAAGCAGAAGTAAAAGAGCTACATGAAGATGGAAGCAGAGTCGTAAATTTTTATACGAACGATAAACTTTTACGCTTTGAAGAACTGCTCCCGATAGTAGACAAGATTGGACATGTACCACTCCCGCCATATATCCAAAGAGAAGATAACAAAGAAGATGAGAGTGAGTACCAGAGCGTATTTGCCAAAGAGGAAGGTGCCGTTGCAGCGCCTACTGCATCACTCCACTTTACAAAAGAACAGCATGAGAGAGTCTGCTCAAAATTTTCTCATGCATATGTAACTCTACATGTAGGAAGCGGCACATTTAAGCCCGTTGAGTGCGCCACTATTTTAGATCATCCAATGCACTCGGAGTACTATGACATCTCCGATAGAGCCAAAGAACTTTTAGATTCAAATATACCGATTTTAAGCGTTGGCACAACTTCTACTAGAACTATAGAGTTTTATGCAAGAAATAAAACAAAACAAAAAGGTGAAGCAAATCTATTTTTGCATCCAAACAACAAACCCTTAAGAGTAAATCATATTCTTACAAATTTTCATCTTCCAAAGTCCACGCTTCTTATGTTGGTCGCTTCTTTTGTTGGTCTTCAAAAGGCTCAAGAACTCTATAAAATCGCAATTGAAGAAGAGTATAGATTCTACTCTTACGGCGATGCGATGCTTATCATATAACCAAAATTCTGCCGTTTCTTATCTCTATCTCACCACTAAGTTCAGCTTCAAAAATTCTCTGAGGATATTTAGCAAGGGCTTCATCATAAGTCGGATTAGTAGTGCAAAATGCTATGAAATCATCTTTTATCATCGGTTCTATATTTTGTAATAGAGAAAATTTTGATACAAACTCATCTATGTCGTAGATAACTTTTGCCAAAGATTCTCTTGCAAGCTGATTTGTCCCACTGCTCTCACCCAAACGCTGAGGAAGAATATAAATCTCTTTTTTCATTTTAAGGGCAAACTCTACGCTTCTCATCGTTCCGCTATCAACATCCGCCTCACCCACTACCAAAACATCTCCAAGAGCAACAACAAGCTCATTTCTCACAACAAAACTCCATGGCGTTGCAGTAAACCCCTGCTCAAATTGACTCAGTAAAAGTCCGCTCTTTTGTATCTCATTTAGTAAGTTTTTATTGACTGATGGATAACGAAGATCTATGCCACACGGCAAAACGGCAATAGTATTTGAACTTCCGGCTCCGCTATGTGCCGTTGCGTCTATTCCCATAGCACCTCCGCTAACAACGCAGATACCGTTTTTTGAGAGGCTTGATGAAAGTTTTTGAATCATCTGGCGAGAATATTGAGTCGGTTTTCTGCTTCCGACTATCGAGATTTTTGTTCTTTTTAAAAGATTTAAATCTCCGTCATAAAAAAGCTCTTTCGGATAGCTTTTCATAGATAACAATTCAGGAATAGTCTCGTAAACTCTGCTCATTTTTAGTAAAGCTTATCCACCAGAACTAACTCTACATCTTTAAAAAGCGGTTTGGACTCTAAAATAGCTGCTATCGTATTTGCATGTGGATGTCCGATTGCTATTGCACTTCCATGTAATTTAGCCACCTCAATTGCTTTTTTAATTTGTGATTTTATGTAATTCTTGTCAACTTCATGATCTAAAAATATATCTCTGCTTACATAAGGTTTATGATAGCTTTTCATAGCCATCTGCACCTTTGATTCTCCAATGGTTCTGCTATCGATAAAATTGATATTTTGCTCATTTAAGACATGTATTAATCTCTTAACAGCTCCCTCATTTGAGGTAAACTTACTGCCTGCATGGTTATTTATATATTTTACCCTGGGGAAAAGCTTCTTTATCTCTGCTATTCTTTGTGAAATTTTCTCTTGAGAGTCATCTGCTTTAAGCGTAAAAGGCTCTTCACTTTTAAAATTTTTCGCTTCCATAGGTAAATGCACCATATAAAATTTCTCTTTTGCTGCTAAGGTATGAGAATTTGGTCTACGCTCGCTTGGCGGCAAAAAAGACATTGTTATAGGCAATTTAAGATCACTTATGGCACTTACATGTGCTTTTACACTTACATCATCTATGATAATCGCCAACTTTGCTTTAGCACTGCTTTTTACGATTTCACGCTTAGGAGGTGTGGGCAAAACCGTACCCTCAATCTCATGTGAGGCATTTTCATACTCTTTTGCTGCTTCTTCTTTTACTT
>CAIUZU010000382.1 GCA_903903705.1 uncultured Helicobacteraceae bacterium | reverse complement strand
GTGTAAATGCAAAAAGTATGAAAAAGAGTGCAATCCCGACTCTATGTCTAAGAATAATTCCTATTATAATGAAGAGAAGAAAGACAAAAAACAGAACACCGAAAAGAATATAATCATAAATTATCAAATTATTTATAAAATTAGTGATTATATCCTTCATATTTAGGTATCTCTTGAGTTTTTCTCAGCGATTCCGCTTATATTAAATCTACGAGCAAGTTCTTGTTTAACTCTATCAGGAGAGATATTTTTAGCCGCAAGAGCAACAAGTATGTGATAAGTTAAATCTGCAGCTTCATATATAATCTCATGTGTTTCATCATCTTTATATGCAAAGCTAAACTCGCCTGCTTCCTCTACAATTTTTTTCAAAATTGAATTTTCACCTTTGCTTAGCAGTTTTGCCGTCCATGATACCGACGGGTCTGCATTTTTTCTCTCTTGAATCGTATGATAAAGAGTATCTATAACACCGTAGAGTGCCTCGCTACTCATCTCTACTTCACTATGAATTTCTCCACTTTCAAGTTCAGTAAAAAAGCATGAAGGACGTCCGGTATGACATGCAACACCGTGCTGTGTCACTTTGATAAGAAGCGTATCGTTATCGCAATCTATATTAAAAGAGTGTATCTCTTGGATATGTCCGCTGCTCTCGCCTTTTTTCCAGATTCTCTGCTTGCTTCTTGAGAAGTAGTGTGCGACTCTGGTAGATAAAGATAGTTCTAACGCCTCTTTATCCATATAAGCCATCATTAAAACTTCATTACTTGCTATATCTTGAACAATAACCGGCAAAAGTTCTATCTTTTGCCAATCTATTTTATTAATAATCTCTTGCATCTATCTATTTACTCTGCAGCAGCCGTTGAAGTTCTCTGCTTAGCATCTTTCATATCAACCCATATATTTGGAGTAGAGCCTCCCGGTGTTAAGAAGATCTTAGCATCTTTGTTATCTCTAAGCGCTTCGTTAAACTTACCTTGAACTTGGATCTGCTCAAGTTTTAAAAGATCAGGTGTTAATGATTTTGAGATTAGATGATTTGCTTTTGCTTTTGCATCAGCTTCAATAGTAACCGCATCTGCCAAACCTTGCGCTTCAATTCTAGCTTTCTCAGCAATACCTCTTGATTCTGCAGCACGTCTTAGAGCTTCTTGCTCTGCACGTTGCACCTCTTGCTCTGCACGCTGTACTTGCTGTTTTGCTATTTGAACATTCTCAATTTGCTCTTTCACTTTTGGAGGAAGAACTATTTCACGAAGCTGAACGGATTGAAGATCTGCAGGTGCGTTTTCTAAACCGGTAACACTATCTCTTATTCCGGTATCTATCTCTGTAGCTATAGTATTTCTCATCTGCGGAAGAAGCTCGGCATCATATTTACCGACGATATTACGAACGACATCTCTAACAACAGGATTTATGATTTTATCTTCCCAGCTAAAGCCCCAGTTTGAAATAGTCTGTGCGGCAAACTGCGCATTAAGTCTATATTGAACCGTAAGCTCGATTGAAACCGGCAGACCACGCTTATCAAGAACCGTAATGGCAGGTTTTACGCCTATGCCGGATGTTGTACTGCCAGTTCCTGCTTCAATGCTTGATGCATAGTTAATGATACGAACTTTTGTATCAACCACATAAACTTTTTGAATCACCGGAATGATAAAGTGAAGTCCCGGTAGAAGTGCTTGATCAGAGTATTTACCGTTTGTACTTAAAATCCCTCTCTCGCCCTCTTGAATAATCGTAAAAGGCTTTGCCAAAACTAGGATCAACACGATAGCAACCAGGAAGTAGGCAATACCGGCTTTTGAACCGCCAAAATTAAAATCTATCTTTGGCATTTGCGGAATATTTCCGCCACCGTTTCCACCGCTAGGCTTCTTATCAAAACCTCCGCCTTCGCTCTTTTTTTTATTAAAGTAGTCATTCATATCTGATGCCATTAATATATTATCCTTCATTTTTTTTCCTTTTACTCTATTTTATTACGCTTGTCGAAAGTAGCTAATATCAACTAATATATGTTAAATAGTGCTCATACTTTTTATTGCGTCCAAAAACGATATCAAAATATGCACTTTGCAGTTTTTCCGTCATCTCGCCACGAGAACCACATCCGATATCTCTGCCGTCTACATGACGAACCGGAGTTATCTCAGCGGCAGTTCCAGTTAAGAATGCCTCATCAGCGGTGTAAACATCCTCTCTTGAAATGCGGCGGCGTTCAACTTTTATGCCCATATCAGTAGCGATTTCGATTACTGTTTTTTGAGTAATAGACTCTAAAGAGTTGTCATTTGGAGGAGTTATTAATACGCCGTTTTTTAACATGAAAAAGCTTGCTCCACTTGCTTCTGCCACATAACCTTGATCATCCAGCAAAAGTGCTTCTTCATATCCGCAATCAATTGCTTCATATTTTGCCATTTGAGAGTTAAGATAGTTAGCAACCGCTTTTGCTTTACCCATGTTTGAAGTGTTTGCAGGTCTAGTCATAGAGACGATTTTAAGTTTTATACCTTTTTTCATCCCCTCTTCGCCTAAATAAGCGCCCCACTCCCATGCAGCGATTGCCGTTTCAACAGGAGCATGTTTATGATAAACACCCATAACGCCGTAACCCAAAAATGCAAACGGGCGTATGTAAACATTATCGCCTGTAAACTCATTTTTTGCGATTAACTCTACTTGAGCTTTATTTAGTTCTTCAACAGAGTATGGAATATCCATCAAAGTGATTTTTGCTGACTCTTTTAGTCTTTTTGTATGGTCATTTAATCGAAAAATTGCATAACCTTTTTGGGTTTTATATGCTTTTGTTCCCTCAATTACGCCGTTACCGTAATGCAAAGTATGTGACAAAACATGTACTTTCGCATCATCCCAAGCTACAAATTTTCCATTCATCCAAATATATTTAGCCGCATCCATTTATAATCTCCATCTTTCATAGTATTAAAAATTTTTGTATTCTATCCAAAATGGTATTTATATTGTATTAACCCTTGTTAAGTGTCTATTTTATGAGTTTTATTGAATGATATAGAGCCGGACTGGCTCTATATTTAGGGGAGAAAAAAAAGAAAATACGGGGTTGAAAAATTTTAAAAAATTACCATTTTACTTCGGTAGTAAACATGTAGACATCTTTTGATTCGCCTGTGTCACCACCGTTTGCTTTTTCTTCATTGATAAATTTACCAGAACCAATGAAACTTACATATTTATTGTATTTATATGCTAAAGCTGCGATCACCTTATTACCGTCTGCAGAAAGTGTCTTATTACCTGTATTTGCAGCTATCGTATCAATTTTATAGTCATCATAACGCCCGATAACAGTCCAATCTTTAAACGGTCTAACCTCTGCATTGATTGAGAAAGCGTCATACTCTTTGCCGCTGTCTGCTACCTGATTACGTGCTTCATCTTCAGCAGTAAGATACTGTGCGGCAATCAAAAACAACGGTTGGTTATATACGGCGTGGATACCGTAAAACGAACGGTCGTACTCTTTTGCAGCACCGATAGCTACAGTATCGTCTTTATGATTTTGTGAAATCAAACCAAAAGTTGAAATATGAGCATACGTATCTTTTAAGCGGTCGTTTTTACTAACTTTAGTCCCGCTGCCGATAAGGTGGCCCGTTAAACGCCACTCAACAGACATTTTAGAATCATTCTCTTGATTAGCAGCTTTTTTATCCGCATGGTAACCCTCACCGTTAAATATACCGATCTCTGAACTAAACATATCTGTTTTAGTTTTAAAGTTTACACCGAGGTCTGCAGAGTTTACAAGGTCAACACCCGATTCTGTTGCGGTTCCTTTTTCTTCAATCATAACCTTGTTGAATGAACGGTAGTACCAGCCGTTATGCTCTTCGTAATCAATCCATGGGCGGTGAGCGATACCGAACTCTACTCCAGTGTACGGAAGCACATTATCCATGTAAAGGTAAGCATATTTAACAAATGCATTAGCATAACTTGTTGATGAAGCAAGCTCTTTTGTTGCATCTAGCGTTACACGCCAGTAGTCTTTATCGTTAAAAAAACCTTTTACTTGAAGATAGTTTCTTCTTAGTTCAAGACCTGCAGAATTTCCTGCATATTTAGCCGTATCGCTTCCTACTGCAACAGTTGTAGGAACAGAAGCATCTGCAGTAGGTGCAGTAGTATCTGGATTTGCAGATGTGTAACCGAAATAGTGAGTACCGCTAAACTCTAAGTTTGTAGCTTTTGAAGATAGAGATGTTGAGCTATCACTCTTCAGGGCAACACGATCTGCAGCTGATGTTGT
>CAIUZU010000381.1 GCA_903903705.1 uncultured Helicobacteraceae bacterium | reverse complement strand
GCCTACTTCGGCATGGAAATTTTAAAGCGCGGTATCATCTTTACAGACCTTGCCATTGCTCAGTTTGCGGCACTCGGCTCATCTGTGAGTCTTGGCTATTTTCATGAAGAGTATTTCTACGCCTTAACGCTTAGCTTTGCACTCTTTAGTGCATTTCTTATAGCATTTGCCTCTACGAGAAAACTGCACTTAGAGGCTTTTATAGGCATACTTTATGTTTTGGGAGCAAGCGGTATTATGATGGTTCTCTCTCACTCGGCTGAGGGAATGGAACATTTCAAATCTCTTTTAGCCAGTGATATACTCTTTACGCCTCCGAGTGAAGTTCTTAAAAGCGGGATTATCTACTCGTTTATCGCCTTTGCGTTATACTTTTTATATCCAAAACTAAGCGGTTTTTTGAAAGAGCTTCTCTTTTTCTCGCTATTAGCCATAACCGTAACATCTTCGGTCGCACTTGCAGGAGTTTTTGTAGTTTTTGTGCTTCTTATAGCTCCGCCGTTTGTAGCTATTTCGCTAGAGTTTAAAAGACCTCTACTTTATAGCTTCTTTTTTGGGTGGTTTTTTGGCATAAGCGCAATCGTCATCTCTTACTTCTACGATTTACCGACAGGTTACAGCATAGTATTTCTAGGCGCATTTTTAACGGCAGTCGTAGTTTTGGCAACATCAAAAAAAGAAAAAATATGAAATTTCCAAGCGAGTGGACGCAAAAAGAATTTTTGCAAAATAAGAAGAGACTTGAAGCCGAGGGCGTAAAAGTTCTTCTTATAGATACCATCCTCTCGCCCATTGAAAATGCAGATACGGTAGTTTACAACCCTTATGAACTAAATAAAGAGCCGCAAGGGAGCGTCTTCGTATTTTACTGTGACAGTGGAAAAAGCACACTAAACAGGCTTAAAGAGTATAAAAAGAAGTTTCCCATGCATCACTGTATCTCGCTAAAGGGTGGCAGAGGCTATTGGCGGATAAATATGAGTGTTTTTGATGAGTAATCATGAAGAGCATCTAGATAACTTCATCCAAAATTTGCGTAGCGGGAATTTTTATGATGCACATGAGAATCTTGAATCTCTCTGGTTTCCTAGAAGATTCGAGGAGAGCGATGAAGTAAAGCTACTAAAAGGTTTTATAAATGCTTCGGTATCTTTTGAACTGAATAAAAAAGGCAAAATCGAACCTTCCAAAAAAGTTTGGAATAATTATCTAAAATACAGAGATCTTGTTCACTCTATAAACTCACCATATATGCAAAAATATCATCAAATCATAGAAGATATTGACATAATCAAGAAGAGTTTTATAAACATATAGGTAAAATTCCACTTATGAAAACACCTATATTAATCACACTTTTAACGGCACAATCCCTTTTTGCATTGGTATCAATTATCCCTGTTGAGATCGGAAAAGAGATTGGCTTATCAAACATAGCAGAAGCTTCCCTTGAAACTACAAGAGGAAATACAGACACGGACAGCTACAAAGCATCTTACAGAACGACTTATGATGACGGAGAAAATTTTGTTACATGGGCAGAGGCTTCCGGAGCATACGGAAAAGCTAATGGAGATGAAAACACAAATAAAGTTTTTGCACATGCAAGATATATACATGCGATTACTCCGGACTTAGTAAGAGCCGAGATATTTACACAATACCAAAACGATATGTTTATGAATATCAAAAATAAGATCTCGTACGGAACAGGTGCCAGATTTAAGGTACTGGACTTCGAGCATGATGCAAGAGGATATATCGGACTTGGTCTATTCCATGAAACTATCAGTTATAGAAATCCGGAGATTAATCCCTCAGAGAGAAATACCAGACTAAATTCATACTTTTCCTACTCAATAGATTTAAATGATAAAACATCTTTAGCCTATGCACTCTACTTTCAGCCGAAAGTAAATGACATCACGGATAACATCCAATCACATGAGATTGAATTAAAAGTAAATATCTATAGAGATATGTTTTTAAAATTTAACATCGCCTATACTATGGATAGCGAACCTCCTGTTAATATAAAAAGATATGATTTTACCCAAAACACATCTTTTGTTTTTAAATTTTAGTTTATTTTAATTAAAAACTCTGATTAAATATAGATTGTTTTGTCGCAAACTCCTCGCAAGAATCTTATCTCGGACGAAGTGAAACAATCTAAAAAATCAAGCATTTGCTATTCCCGCAAACCATCAAAATTGCAACATACTTGCAACACTACGGTTGTAAGATTTTAAAAACAAACCAAAGGATAATTTTATGTCACGCCCACTTACAAATTTTTCTTTTGAATCTACTGATTTTTTTACTAAAAAAAGAAATTTTCCACTCCGCTTAAGCTTGGTTTAATGGTATGTATGATAGAGAGAGAGACGGGAACTAAACGATAACAGTTATCACAATCTCCTATGCTCTGATTTTTTCCTTTTCATTTGTTCTCACAACTCAAATCTTACAAAATTCAAATCCTATCTTTATGCTCTAATCAAAAATATTAAAAATAATCCTTCTCAAAAAATGCTTACACTCTCTTTGTGCTACAAGATCCTTCTTCATGAATTCATATAAAACCATACTTTTTGCTAACTCCTAAAAAAAATACAAAAAGAAAGGTAAATCAATGTACAGATATATAGTACTTTTATTGATGGCAGGCGCTTTATTCGCAGATGGCAAAAGCTTAGCCATTCAGTATAAATTAGTCCCTCCGACAAAAGCAAAGATTCAATGGGAAAAGGTGTTTGCAAGTGATGAAAAGCTGGCAAGCTTGGGTATAAAAGGCATTAGCGGTGCGGATAAAGCCGAACTGCTTAAATTTTGTGTAGACCATGCTGCGGACTCAGATTCTCCGACAGTTCCTGGTATGTAAAAATGGAAAAAAGGGTAAATATGAAAAAAATTACATTAAGCATTATGGCAACTTCGTTGTTAACTCTAAGCTTGCAAGCCGATGAAGCATCATTGCAAAAACAGATAGATGAGTTAACGGCCATAGTTGAAAAAGTCGAGACAAAATCCTTATCGGATAAAATCAAATTTTCTCCGGAGTTAAATTTAAGAGTTGATAAATTTGACTATAAAAATAATGGAATTACACCTAACACTTCGTATGGTTCATCAAGCAAAAGCGTTAGCAGAGGCGAGTTGATTAGCGGCAATGAGGGGTATACTAAAAATTACGATCCTCAGCTTTCAGTAAGGCTTAGACTTAACATGCTGACAGATATAACAGACAATGTTAAATTTACGGGTCGTATTGCGGTAACACACAATTCACAAAATGATCAAAGAATATGTATCTTAAGTAAAGATATTACGGCGGCTAGTTCTGTAGCTGAAACAGCGCTTGATATTGATAAAGCTTACTTAGACTATGCAGTCAATAAAAATCTTATTTTTTCAGCCGGTATTTTACCGACATCAGGCGGTATGAGTTCAAGTCTGATCGAAGACACTCCTAGAAAATCAGTATTTCCTAGTTTGATGTTTGATATGACAAGCTACGGTGTTGCGGCATCTGCAAATGTAGGCGGAGACAATTGGCTAAGAGCAATCGTAGCTAAAGCGTTTACAAAAAATGCCGAACAGTTTTATTATCAATGTAATCGTGAAACTATTCATAACATGGATGTAGCAGGTCTATTTTTTGAAACAAAATTGCCAATTGCGGAAGATAATACTTTTTATGTCGGTATTGATAAGTTAGGCAACATCAAGGCTCAACCATACTTGGGTTCAAGTGCTTCACCTGAATCTGCAATGGCTCACGCACACTCAATGGGCAGTATTTTAAATTACGGTACCGGATTGGAAGTAAGAAGCATTGCAGGCGGAAACTTTGACGCATTTGCTCATTTAGCGTTCTCAAAGCCATCAGGAAATGGTCAAACCGTTAACTACACTGCTTATTCAAATGATACATACGCTAACGGTGCGATGATTGACGGAAACGGAAACGCTTTTCATATGGGCGGCAGATATAAAGTGGTTTCATTAAACAATGCAAAATTTGGTCTTGAATACAATCAAGGCAATAAATATTGGTTCAGCGGAACGCAAGGTTCGGAAGATGTTTACAACAAACTGGCAACTAGAGGTAATGCGGTAGAAGCTTACTATACGCAGCCATGGAACAGATATATATCTTCAAGACTTGGATTTTTACAAGTTACGGAAGACTATACAGGCAGCGGATGGCACTTTGGCGAACCTGCAAAAAAAGATGCCGTTCAGCGTAATCTATATTTTATGATTAACGCTTATTTTTAAATTTAAATTTTTCTCATTTTCCCTGTTTTAGGCGTAAAGAATTTTTATCTCTTTACGCCTTTTGAAAAGTTTAAATTAGCGTTTTAAGTCGGTTGAATACTACAAATAATTTAATACAAATTTTAAATTACTTGTAGTATTCAGCTATGTTATGGCAAAAAATATAATAAAGAAAGGTTATAAATGGAATCTATACGAAATTTAGGCATTAAAACAAAAGTTTGGCTTATTACAGGCGTAAGTTTAATTTTACTAATTACTATAAGTATGATTAGTTTTATCGCTTTTGATAATTCTAAAACAAGTTTTGATAATATTAAATCAAAACAGCTTCAGCTAATCTCTATCTCAAACACAATGGCAGAGTCAATAGCAACTTTGCAAAATACATTTTTGGTATCTGCTGCATCAGAATTAAAACTAGAGAGTGATTACAAAGAAACGAACACCAAAATCACTCAAGAATTAATGGAGAAT
>CAIUZU010000380.1 GCA_903903705.1 uncultured Helicobacteraceae bacterium | reverse complement strand
TTTGATCTATATTTTGCATTTATGCTTTTACAAACAGCATGGAGTTCATTTGCTCTTAAGTTGCCGCTTACACCTTTAAGTGCATGTAAAAGCGCAGGTGCGTCAGGTGCATTTTTTGATATGAGATCCGCTATGTCTTTAAATTCGCTATTTAACTGTTTTGTGAATTTTTTTAAAAGTTTGGCGACAGTCTCATTTGAACTAAAATTATCTTTCAGATACTCCATGTCAAGCACTTCATAATTTTCTTTTTGTGTTGTGCGGAGAGATCTATTTACAAAATCCACATGACAATATTTAGCAATAGTCTCATAAAGTTTACTGGTATCTATCGGCTTGCCCAAATGCTCATTCATTCCGGCATCCAAAACTTTTTGTCTGTCTTCTATCATAGCAGCGGCACTTAGAGCTATAATAGGTATCGTCTTGCTGTGCTCTCTTATGATTTTTGTAGCCTCATATCCGCCCATAAACGGCATCTGCAGATCCATTAAGATAATATGATATTTGTCTCTATCTTGAAGATACTTGTCAACTGCCTCTTTACCGTTGTTTGCGATTTCTACATTTATGCCGACTCGTTTGAGTATCATAGAAGCTACCTCTTGATTTATCTCATTATCTTCAACAAGAAGTATATTTATGCCGTTAAAATCTAAAACTTTTTCTTTTGCAGGTTGAATTAGAGTAAAGTCTGTTTTATCCCATGATTCAACTTCCACCTCTATATCAAAGCCAAATATTGAGCCTACATTTTTTTTGCTCTCTACTTTTAGCTCGCTTCGCATTGCTTCAACGATTCTTTTAGATATGCTGAGACCTAAACCTGTTCCGCCGTATTTTCTTGTTGTTGAGTTGTCTGCTTGGGTAAAAGGAGTGAAGAGTTTTTGAATCTCTTCTTCGCTCATCCCTATACCGGTATCGCTTACGCTAAAAGCAAGAACTGCATGTCGCTCATCGATTTTTTGTTTTAAATCTATATTGAGCATTATACTGCCGCTGTTTGTAAACTTCAGTGCGTTGCTCAGTAGATTTGTTAAAATCTGGTTGAGTCTAAATTGATCTCCTATAATGATGGAAGGTGCCTCAGCACTCATTTTTAGAGTAAGAAGCAATCCTTTTTTTGAGGCGCTTTGGTTTAGCACCGTATCTAGTCTCAAAAGTAGATCTGCTAGATTAAAGCTTTTTTCTTCGAGTTCTAGTTTTCCTGCATCTATCTTGGAGTAGTCAAGTACATCGTTAATGATTTCAAGAAGCATCTTTGATGAGCCGTGTACTTTTGATAGCAAATCTCTTTGCTTTTCACTCAGAGGCGTATCAAACATCATTTCGCTTAAACCTATGATTGCATTCATGGGAGTTCGTATTTCATGGCTTATGTTGGCTAAAAATTGGCTTTTTGCGCTATTTGCAAGTTCGGCTTTTTTTGTGGCTTCGATAAGCTTGATATTTCTGTCTTTAACTCTTCTTTGCATTTTATTGAGTGCGAATGAAAGTGTTTCAATCTCGTCACGGCTTTTGATCAGCGGAATGTCAACAGACCCTTTTTTTCCCATGAGACTCACTGCATCTGCAAGTCTTAGCAGGTTTTTAGATATGCCGTAACCGATAATCAGAGATAAAATAAGAGATATAACAATCTCTGCAAAAATAATTTTATAAGTCGTCTCTTTATTTGATTGAATAATTAGATTTTTTTCTCTTAAATCAAGTGCCAACCTGAAAGTGCCGAGCTTCAGTCCCTCAAGTTCAAGCTTACTCTCAACTATTTTATAGTTTGGATCTTTATCATCGGGCATATTGCCGACTTTTGACAAGATGTTGCCGCCGATGTCCTTGACTTCACATGCCTCTACGCTTTTTAGTTCCGTCAGTTTGAGTAAAATATTATCAATAGTCGCCAAATCATATACGGATAGCGACGTTAAGAGTGACTGAGTGCCAAATAGTTTGATAAACTCTATTTTATCGTTTATTAATTTATTGGATGTTTTCTCAAGAGATTGGAAATTTACAAACACTATCATTGTTAAAAAGATGATTTCTAATGTAACGAATGAGATGATATATTTGTATCTAAAAGAGAGACTTTTTTTCATCTAATATTTTCCAAGTTCAACAAGTAGTTTTTTTATTTCATCAAATTCTGAAGAGTCAGTTTTAATCATACTGTTGTTTTTAGTCAGTTTTTCTAAAATATCTTTTGGC
>CAIUZU010000379.1 GCA_903903705.1 uncultured Helicobacteraceae bacterium | reverse complement strand
ATACATTTATGGCATCTTCAACCGCACCTACGGTTCCGACTGATTTTTTTGTAAAAGTGCTTAGATATAATCTTGCTTCACTCTCAAGCATATTTTCAATATTTGCACCTTTTAAAAGTGCTATATGCTCTAAAAGCGAACTATTGCAACTTAGAGGATCTACATACAATTCTTTAAAAGAGAGAGTTGTTTTAGAGTCAAATAATGATGCAAACTGCTGGTCTGCTAATGTTGAGTTGTTTGGCAGCAGATTCATAACTTAGCCTGCTTGTATGTAAAACCAAAAGAAGCTATCTTTATGACCTGTTTATTTGAAACTTCTATGTCGTTAAAATCACTATCTACTTTATAAACACCGTCTATGTGGCACTTTCGTATAAAATCACTTTTGACAAAATTTTGACCTATAAAAAAAGAGTCTTTGAAGTTCGCTTTTATTTTATTGTCTGTCTCAACCTGTTTCAACAAATCAAACAGTTCTATGGTCGCACTCAAATCAACATACACTATCTCTGCAGGTGCTACAGTTAAATTGTCGCCAAGAGGTCTGGTATATTTTGCATTACAAGCTTGATACACTTTGTCTATCATCACATCATCGACGATATCAAAAGAGGCGAGATAGATATTTACATCCAGCGGCTCATTATCATCGGGAATGGAGATATCGCTTATCCTACTGTCTGCACTATATGCAAAATATTTATAAGCTTCGACACTGCCTGCAGTTGAATGTTTATCGTTAGAGGCGATGATCCTAAGTCTATATCTATCATCACTCTCAGCATCCGCACCGTTTTTAAAAATATCAAGCTGTTTAATATCTACTGCAAAAGTAAGTTCGGTAACTAAATGTTCGGTTTTGATATCGCTTTGCGTAACATACTCTTCTAGTTCTGCTCTCACGATAACACTTAAACTACTCGCTTTTATGAGAGTACTATAAACGGTGTGAGCTTTGCACCCATCATCTTTACTATTTAATATCAATCCTGCAGGTATCGTTAAATCTTCATGCGACGGAGCTAAGAGTTTAAATTCAAAGTTCGCATATGGGTACTCGCCTTTATCTCTAAAAATACCAACCGAACTACCAAGATGATCCAAATCAACACCTGTAGCCGTTGTTACTAAAAGCTGTTTAACAGTCTCTTTTTTGTCAGCCTGATTGTGAATCTGTCTTAGTGTCAAAACTCTTAATTTTTTCATATAAGGGTCTGACTCAAGAGGAAGCCACTCGCTACCGAGTATCTCTTTGGCTAGTGCAACATTCTCGTGCAAAAGCTCATCAAAAGTTTTTATCCTAAAAGCTGTAGGTTCTTGTAGAAGAGAGAGTTTTTTTTCTAAATCGTTATACATTTACGACACCTTCTAGCGTGTAGTATCCAAAACTTACTATAAAAGATATACTGCCCTCAGCTACATTGCTATCATCAATAATTGCACTTTTAAACTCTAATCTCGGATCATGTTTACAAGCATCTTTTAAACATCTTTTAAAGTCTATGATCCAAGAGTTGTTAAACGGTTTGTGCTTTAGCTTTGGCAAGATAGTTCCATACTCCGGATTTCCTATCACGCTTCCTTTTAAAGTTGTAAGAGCATCTACAAAACTATCCTCTGCAGTAACTGCATATCCGTCGAGTTTAGATGATAAAGTGCTATGCGTAATTTCTATCATTTTATAGCCCATTTGGTGCAGAAGTGTTCGCACCGCCACCGTAATGATTACCTGCGTTTTGAGGATGATTATGAGTTTTGGAGATATCTATACCGTCGTGAGAGATTTTGCCGCCTACGAATTTGGTGTGAGCAGCTTTGATAGTTAGCATATTTGCTTCAAGTGTTAGATCACACGGAGTTTTCAAGTCAATTTTTTTAGTTTTTGTGTTGTGTGAAAAGACTGTTTCATCTTCAAAGATAAAAACAAGAGTGTTTTCGTCTGCTTTTTCAGGAAGTGGAATATCTTTATATGTTAGATTTCTATCTACAAATCCATCTTCATTGTTTCCAAAAGGATTGAAAACTATAACTTGATCATTTATTCTTACTGGAGTATGTATCGTTAAAAACGAGGATGCTTGAGTCTTAACAGGAAGCCAATTTGTAACTCTCTCATCAACACTAACTTTTACTTCAAGCTTTTTACCTGCTTTGTCGGTTGTGTATCTAAATTCAGTTATCTTGCCGTACTGTATCAATTGTTACTTCTTGAGCAAGTCTAATAAACGCTCTTGACCCAAGTGCATTTTATCTATTTTGTTGGCTACGCCTATATAGCACTCTTTGGTATTTGCTCTCTCAATCTCTAAAGTCTCATTTAAAATTCCAACTATCTCTTTATGCTGTTTTTGACTTTCTTGATACATCAAAACGAATTTCTCTTGATTGTCTGTAGTTTTTTGAAGAGCATCAGAAAGTTGCT
>CAIUZU010000378.1 GCA_903903705.1 uncultured Helicobacteraceae bacterium | reverse complement strand
TTTACTCTTCGATTTTAGAATTTCCCTCTGAGGAGGGAAATCTAAGTAGAAACTATTTAATTGCTTCTTCAGCTTTTTCAGTTTTACCTTTGTTATCAACAGTTTCGATAACAATTTTATCACCAGCTTTAGCACCTTTAAATTTAAACATGAAGTAAGGGTCTTTTGATAAGAATGGACCAGTTGAAGCTTCCCATACAACAGCTGCACCTACTTTAGCAGTAATGTGTGTTATATAGCTCTCTTCAATTTTCTTTGTAGCAGCTTCTTCTTTACCAGCCATTGGACTCTCAAGTAATAACTTGATTTCTGTTTCGTCACCTGTTAATTTTGCTTTTATTTTCATAGTAATCCTTTTTTTTATTTTATTTTATTTTTGCAACTATATGAGAAGTGGGGTTATATCAACCTCCACAACCACCGATAGAAACTTCTACTTTTTGTACAGCTGAGTATAACTTGCCGTCTTTACCTTTTGCAACGATTGTAACTTCCGCAGTTTTTCTCATTTTGATTTTAGTCATCATGTCCATAACACCGTTATCGCCCATTTCAAAAACAGCGACTGCACTTCTAGGGTTTGCATCTTGGAAGATAGCAATAGTAGTAAGAGGTATTGCTGATTTGATACCGATTGGCACTGCACCACCGTTTTCAGCAAGCTTTGGAGCTTTAATCTCAATTTTGCCATCAGTCGCAGCAGATGAACCGAAAAGTGCCTCTATAGCCTCTTTACTTGTTGGAGCTTCCCAAGCCTTTGGAGCCGTCGTTCTAAAATCAGTAGCAGTTAAACTAGATGGTAAAACTGATACAACAGCAGCTGCAGCTGCACCTAAACTTAAAAATTTTCTTCTTTGCATTTCTTTTCCTTTATGTAATGTTTAAGCAGATCTAGCAAGCCTTACTTGCTAGATTCTACCATATATTTAACAATATCTTTGACTTCATCGTCACTTAAATTCATAGCACCGCCTTTTGGAGGCATACCGCCAATTCCATTGATAGCGTTATGATTCACTTTATCCATACCTTTTTCCATAGCTTTTGCCCATACAGCTTTAGCTCCAACAGCCGGAGCTCCCATTGCATCTGTTTTATGACAAACTGCACATGATTTCTCATATGCTTTAGCAGCAGGAGATGAAGCAGCACCTTTTGATGCATCCTCTTTTGGAAGATCTCTTGCAGTTGTATACGGAGGCACAACAGCCGTAATCTCATTTGCGATTTTAGCTACAGGCTCTTTTCCACAGTTAGTCATACAACGAGTACCTGTTATAGCACCGAAATTTTTTGGATCTTTATAGAAAGCTTTTACATTCTCTACACCCTTTGGCCCATCAATATTAGGATAGAATCCATCACGGTTTGGCATAACAATCTTTTTAAAGTTATCTTTGTTAAGCTCTGTAATATCTTCGCCGTCTATCTTAACACCATTTTCTGCTAAAAGATAAGCTGTCATAGCATACATCTGATTTGGTGTGTAGCTTTTTGGGTGTGCATACGGCATCGCATCACGGATATACCAAATAAGTGTACTTGCTTGTGGCCAATATGAACCAATCGTTCTGTTTGGAGCATCTTTACCCGGACATGTTCTTTGGTTTTTAAGTGACTCTATGCTTCCACCTGTTAAAGTTGGATAGCCTTTGCCGCCTGCACCAAATTCACCATGACAAACTGCACAATCTTTATCATAAAGTTCAGAACCCTCTTCTGCTGTACCGGAACCTTCAGGTAAACCTGTACCATCCGGCATAATATCAGCATCCCAAGCTTTTAACTCATTTGGAGTCGGTGCTCTACCGAAGTTTATACCCTTTGTTGATTGCTCATTTACGCGATATGCAGTATACGAGCCTTTTTCTCTTTTATATGTAACACCGCCGTCTAAAGCATTCTTAGTCGCTTTATAGATGCCAGCAGGAGCAGCTTCAGTTTTACTTGGAGCTGCAGCAAACGCACTTGTTGTTAAAAGCGCACTTGCAACTATGGAAGCACCTAAAGCAATTAATTTATTATTTAATTTAATCATCATCTTCCCCCTACTTTGGACAGTTGTCTGTTCTAACTTGAACATTATGAACTGACCCGTCTTCTCTAACTTCCCAAGTACAAATTGAGTTTCTGTGATAAACACCCTCTAATCCCATTATTGCTTTTTCTTGAGTGATTGATGGCTGAATATAACCAGCATCATCCATAGCACGAGATTGAATTAACAATGGTTTACCCTCATATTTGTACATATAAGAGAATCTTGTCCAAGACTTAGGAAGAATTAAACCTTTTAGATTTGCTTTAACATAGTTATCTCCGCCATCAAACGATACATCTACGGCAGTAATAGTTCCATGTCCACTCCATGCAATACCCTCAACTTCTACTAAATCACCTTTTTTAAGGTCTGACCATGGTTTTTCAGGACATGGATTTGTGATAATTGAGTTTACTTCTAACGGGTAGAAGTGTTGTATTGCTTTACCGCTTGGCATTAGAGCAGTATATTTAGAAGTCTCTTCTTTACAGTACCAAGGCTCTGATCCAAATTCAAGACGTTTTAGCCATTTAATACATAAGTTTGCTTCCCAGCCCGGTAACATTAAACGAACAGGATATCCTTGCTCAGGTCTAATTGCTTCACCGTTTTGAGCCCAAACTATCATAGCATCATCTAAAACTTTTTCAACTGGAATTGTTCTGCTCATTTCTGAACCGTCAGATCCCTCTGCCAACATCCATTTTGCAGTCGGTTTTAAACCAATTTCATCAAGGATAGTTTTAAGACGAACGCCTGTCCACTCAGCATTACTAACCATGCCTTTTACGAATTGTAAAGAGTTGAATTGTGGACCTTTCCACTCAGCTGCGCCGTTTGCAGGACACTCTAAGAAAAGGATTCTGCTCTCCGCAGGATACTTTTTCAACTGATCTAGCGTTAGAACAATAGGTCTCTCAACTAAACCGTGAATCATAAGTCTAAACTTGTTAGGATCTACATGAGCAACACCGTTATGCGTTCTTGTAAAATGCAAACCGTTTGGAGTTATGATACCTTCTAGCTCATGTAGAGGTGTCATAGAAACTGCAGCATGCATGTCTCCAGCAGATGAAAGAAGAGCCGATGTTCTTCTTACAACGTTATGCTCATACGCCGATGGTATACCGTATGGGTATTTATTAAGCTCATCACCCAACGTTGTTCCCCACTCTGTATGGTGAACTATGTTCGCATCATCAGCCAACAGCTTAGCAGGTGCTAAAATATTAGCGGCTGCAATAGCACTTACAGAATACACCGCAGTTTTTTTGAAGAAATCTCTTCTGCTTGATTGTTCTGTTTTATTTGTAGTAGTTTCTAAATTATTTTCAGAAATTTTACTCATTAATCATCTACCTCCTTCTCTTTAATCTTGTGGATTTTATGATATGCATAATTCCATTTTATGCATGGTACAAAATGCAAGACGAGAAGATTATATATGAAAATAAATTAAATTGTCAAGGATTTCCAATAAAAATGTAATAATTTTCTCACATTTTTATAATTATTCACATTTCTACAATTTTTTAGTAATAAATTTCTCACAAAGTGTAATAAAAAAATATGATAGAATTTCGCACTTAAACAAAATAAGGTCTTTTTTTATGCCAAACAAAAAAGTCGGACAGATTTTAAAACTTTTTATCTCAGAAGCTCAAAGCTCACAAAGATGCGATAAACCCACTATTACGCTAGATGAACAAGGGGTAATCGGCGATAAATTTTATGCTAAAGACAGTGCACGCTCTATTTTGCTCACATCCATAGATAGTTATGCACTGATAAAAGGTTATGACATTGACATGCCGCATGGATATCTTGGCGAGAATCTTTTAATTGACTACAATCCCTACTCTCTCTCCATCGGAACACAGCTTAAAATCGGTAATACTATTTTAGAAATAAGCCAAAACTGCACCATCTGCAATCACCTCTCAGTAATAGATAAACGTATACCAAAGCTGCTAAAAAATGATAGAGGAATTTTTGCAAAAACTATTCAAGGCGGAGATATACATGTGGGAGATGGTGTCTATCTGCTGTAAATAAAAACAACCTCAAACTCCAAATAGTTCAAAGGGTAGTTATTTAGCAGATCTTTGCTCTCTTTATAGCTCAATATTTTTCTCGCTCCGCTTACACCGCTTCTTTTTATATACCTAAACATGTCTCTTGTTGATTCAAACTCTAGCTTGTACTCTACAACCTCAAACTCTGCATTAAAATATTTTTTTTGAAGCTCATGTACCTCATCAGCGCTCTTTAAAATTGAGTTGATTGATGCTGTTTGATTTATAGTTTTAAAAGTGTTTGACGTAAAAATCGCCAGAGCAAAAGGGGTATTAAATTGTTTAATATTAAAAAATACCCTCTCTAAATCATCTGCCCACTGAAGAGCTGAGGATGAAAAAATAAAATCGTATTTCTCTTTGAATAATCTCTCAAAGAGTCTATCATCATTAAAATCACCGTAGAGACATTCAATCTTTGAAGATTTTGGATGTAGATCTAGCATACCTTGTGCAAAATCAACACCGATAAAATGTTCATACTCCCAATCTATTGCTTTACAAAGTGTTCCGCTTCCGCATCCAAGATCTAAAATTCTCTTAGGTTTTCGCCCGACTTTGCTTAAAATCCTCTCTATTACACTGTTTTGTATAACATTATAGTTGTTGTATTCTAGAGCATATTTTGAAAATTCAGAGCTTATTTTCATTTTCTATTATTAATGATAAGAGAGAGAATAAAAATTCCAAGCACACATAAAACTATCGTTGCACCTGATGGAAGAGAAAAGTGGAAGGAGAGTGTCATGCCGAGAATTACGCTAAAGAGAGCAATAGATAAAGAGATAATGACACTCTTTAAAAATCCTACTCTAAACTGTAGTGCACTAACGGTAGGGATAACCATAAGCGCACCGATAAGCAAGCTTCCTACAACTCTGATAGAGAGTGCGATAATAATAGCGACTACACTTACAAGCAAGAAGTTTAAAAATTTTACTTTTATGCCGCTTACCTTTGCGACCTCTTCATCATAAGCGATAAAATATAGCTCTTTTGAGAAGAAGAGCAGAGTTCCCAAGGCTAACGTTCCAAAAATAGCTATAGTTACGACATCCTCATAAGTTACAGATAATATAGAACCGAAAAGATATGAAAAAAGAGAGTTGTTGAAAGCTCCGCCGAGAGAGACGATAATAACCGCGGCAGCAAGAGAGCCTGAGAGTAAAATAGAGAGGACGGCATCGCTGTAGAGTGAAAAAGCGCTTCTTAAGTACTCAATTATCCATGCAGAGACGACGGCAAAAACAACTGCCGCCCAAAGAGGATTATACCCTGCTATAAGCCCGACTGCAACTCCTAGAAGTGATGAGTGGGCTAATGTTTCGCCTATTAAAGAGTAGCGTTTAAGCACCACAAAGGTTCCACTGATTGAAGCAAGAATTGCAATGATAATCCCTGCTAAAAAAGCTCTTTGCATAAAATCATATTCAAACATCTCAAACATTTAGTGCTCGTGCTTGTGATTATGAAGCAGATGTGCGTCTATGCCGTAAAGTTCGCTCATCTCTTGACAACTCAAAAGATGTTTCGGGTCATTACATATAACAGCTTTTTCGTTTATAGTAAAAAGTCTCGCTATATCGTCTGCGATAACGCCTATATCATGTGTAATAAAAACTATGGTTATCTTATCTTCCTGATTTAGCTTTCTCAAAAGCGCATAGAAGTTTTTTTGTGAAGCCACATCAACACCGGTATTTGGTTCATCGAGTATCAAAATTTCAGGATTTGAGGCAAGCGCACGGGCAATCATAGCTCTTTGCCTCTGCCCGCCGGAGAGAGTTCCTATCATCTTATCCTGTAAATCTAAAATATCCATCTTTGCCATCGCATCATAAACAAGCTTTTTATCCGTTTCGTTAAAAGAGCTAAAAATTCCACCCTGCGATGTTCTGCCCATTTTTACGATATCTAAAACCGTAGCCGGAAAAGAGCTGTCTACATGTGAAGCACGCTGAGGAACATAACCTATTTTATGCCACTCTTTAAAATCACTGAGTTTTTTTCCATAGATTTTCACCTCGCCGCTTGTAGGCTTTTCAAGTCCCAGCAACATGCGAACAAGCGTTGTTTTACCGCCACCGTTTGGACCGATGATGGCAATATACTCCGATCGAAAAATCTCCAAAGAGATGTTTGATAAAATTCTTTGACCTTTAACAATAAAGCTTAAATTTTTAATATCAAATATCGGAAGATTAAATTTCATTTACACTCAAGCGCCTGAGATATCTTTTGTAGGTTTTTTCTCATAATATCTTCAT
>CAIUZU010000377.1 GCA_903903705.1 uncultured Helicobacteraceae bacterium | reverse complement strand
TTACATAGTAATTAACCTGATTTATATTTTCTTCTTGGTAAGAGATGGAACTTTTATAGTCAATTACACTCCATTTGGAGCCGTTTTTTACCAAAAGATCTATATATCTTAAGTTATTTTTATACCTTATGGCTTTTTCTTTATAACACTCTCCGTTAACCAAAGTCAAAAATTCCTTATTTTGCAAAAGTATTCTAACTCTCTTTTCTAAATCTTCTATCTCATCATTTTCTAAAATATGTCCATACTTGTTTATCATCATATCTTTTGCATGTGCTATGTTTTTCTCTTCAAAGCAACCCAGCATCTCCAGCATATAGTGCAAAGCAACTCCGAAATTTATCGATTTCAGGTCTTCAACCTGTTCTTTTTCCGCCACTAAAATATCGCTTTGTGTCCCATAGTAGAGAGATTTGTACTCCAATGACCGAAAAGCTCTCTTTTGCATAGAGTTATCAAGGGGTTCTTTACACTTCAAAATCCCGTTTTTTTGGCACTTTAAATCTAAGATATCAAACATAGAATCTTTTGATTTTACAATTATAAAAAGATTTTCACGGGCTCTTGTAAATGCTACATAAAGAGCATTTAAACTATCCTCTCTAGAGAGCGACTTCTCTTTTAAAATGGCGTTAGCATAGTTCTTATCTACGCCCTCACGTCCTTTTATGCGAAGATAGATATTTTTTAGAGTGATGCCATCATACTCATAAATGATGGCATCACGAGCCGGAGGAGCTTTTTTAAGCCTGTCCATAACGATAACATGCTCAAACTCCAACCCTTTTGACTTATGCACCGTCAACACTCTTACACCGCTTAACTCCGAAGCGGCAGCGCTTACGTCAAGCCTCTCATACTCAAATAGCAGTGCTTCAATATCACTCTGTTTTGAAACAGTGTTTAAAAATCTGACAAGATTAAAATCATCGTTAAAAAGTTCACACTCATCTATAATGTTTTTAACTACATCTAAAATTTTTGTCTTGTTAAAATCAACTCTTTTTAGAGGACGGATCTCTTGTTCAATAAGAGCAAAAAAGTTATGCAGGTAGATGTCCTCTCCAAAATATTGGTACTTCAAATACTCCAAAATCGCTTTGACACTCTTTTGATTGATGAGTTTTGTGGTTGTCTCCGTTACAACCTCTATATTTTGGCTATGAAGAGCATTTTTTATCTCCTCTCCGTCACCGTTTGTAGCACAAAGAACAGCAATCTCGTTTATATCAGCACCCAGCTCTAAAAATCTTTGAACCTGAGTGACTATCTCTTGAAGCGGCTCATCATTTTGCATAACCTCAACATATCCGCCGTTTGCCTCTGCTCTGGAGAGTTGATGCGTATAGTTTTTTATTTTTTGCTCAAAGACACCGTTTACAAACTCTACGACCTCTTTTTGTGAACGATAGTTTCTCAAGAGCTTCTCTACATGTGTGGAGTTTTCTTCTCTTACCGTATCAAACAACGCACTCACACCGCCACGAAATCTATAGATAGACTGCTTCACATCTCCGACAAAAAAGAAACTTCCGTTGTCAAAAATGCCTTTTCCCGATGTTATCTCACTTATAAGCGGTTTTAAGATCTCATACTGAATTATGCTAGTATCTTGAAACTCGTCAAGCAGCATATGCTCGATCTGTGAATCAAGTCTAAAGTATAAAAACTCGCTATCGTCAAGAACTCTTAAGATCTCATATACAAGATAGGTCACATCGTTAAAACTCAGCTCACTGTCATCCATATAGAGTGCTTTTTTGCTCTTTGCGTATATATCTACAAGCTCTTTAAGCGCAAAAAAGAAGTTCTGTTCCTTTGCACGATTTTGGTTTTTTATCGCTTCTTGGATCTTACAGAGCAAATCATCCATAACAGGAGTAAAACATTTAGAAAATGTACTGTAATTTAGGCTATCTCTCTCTATCCAAGCTTTAGCGCAAAGCTCCTCAAAATTTTTGGCTTCAACCGCTTTAACGACCGTTGTTGATGCACTTTTACATGAAGTTACGATTTTTTTCAGCTCCGACATATAAAGCAATGCTTCACTCTCAAACTGCAGATAATCCTGCTTCTTAAACTCCATATCCTTCACTTCGCCAAACTTTATGTAGAACTCATCAAGAAGAAAAAATATATCGCTTAGGCGTTTGTTGGATTGAAGCGAAAGTGTAATAAGAGTCTCTTTTTTGCCTGCGACACTTACCTCTTTTAAAAATCGTGAAAGAAGTTTTAACTCATGCTGGGAACTGAATGTTGAAAAATCAGGCATCAACGAGGCATAAAGCGAAAATTTACGTAAAATCTGAGTAAAAAAACTATCAATCGTCATTATCCTTGTATGAGAATTTAAAAACTCGCCTAAAACTCTTTGACGATTCGCAAGCAGATACTCAGATGAAAGTTCAGTAACTTTTACTATCTCATCCAGTTCCCCTCTGCTATCCAGCTCCTCAAGAGTTTGAACAATCCTCTCCTGCATCTCGTTTGCGGCTTTGTTCGTAAAAGTGAGCGCAAGTATCTTTGACGGCTGCGCACCTTTAAAAAGCAGACTAAGATAACGCACGACAAGCATAAAAGTTTTCCCGCTTCCCGCACTCGCCTCATAGGCTAGGTTATTTATGAACATGTAACAGTTCCGATGTATGCAAGATGTTTTTCAAACTTAATATCTCCATTAATTGTTTTGTCCTAGCTGTTTTTACACT
>CAIUZU010000376.1 GCA_903903705.1 uncultured Helicobacteraceae bacterium | reverse complement strand
GGTGTAAAAAGTGATCTCTATGCTAACTTTGATTTCGAAATTGTCGACGAGTTTTTAGATCACTACTCTATGATGGTCGAGTCTATGGATATTATGATTTTAGATCTCTCAAAACCTGATATGTATGTTCAAAGCATAAATGAGCTTTTTCGTGTTTTTCACAATATAAAATCTGCTTCTGGATATCTTAATATCACAAAAATGTCTAAACTCTCCGCATTTGTGGAAGATATATTGGAACAAATCAGAACCAACCATACCAGTGTTAATGAAGAGACTGTAAACTGGCTGCTTCAAATAAGCGATATGTTTGCTATGTGGAAAAATGATTTTAACCTCGATAAAGAACTTACACACATAAAATATTCTCTGCTTAAATTACCTGACTTGGAAAACAATTGAAAAAATTAGTCGCATATATAACATCCGGTTATCCGGAAAAATCTTTTACTATTGATTTAGCTTTAGCACTTGGAGAGAGCGGCGTAGACACGCTAGAACTCGGTGTGCCTTTTTCTGATCCCGTGGCTGACGGTCCTTTGATAGAGAAGGCAAATCATAAAGCACTTGAGCTTGGATTTAAATTTGAGCATCTTTTAGAGATTTCAAAAATAGTCGCTCCTAAAATTGATACTTTATGGATGGGATACTTTAACAGTTTTTATCAACATGATATGTATAAACTCATTCCTCATGCAAAAGAGATTGGAGTAAGCGGCTTTATAATTCCGGATCTGCCTTATGAAGAGGCTCTCTCATACGAAACGTTATTTGATTCAAACAATATGTCAAACATTAGCTTTGTTGCTCCAACCGACAGCGAAGAGAGAATCAAAACGATAGTTGAAAATTCTAAAAAGTTTATATATATGGTAGCCTACACGGGAATAACAGGTTCAGGTGTTTCAGAAGATCTCCAGTCGATAATTGCATCTGTAAAAAAATATACGCAAACTCCTATTTATGTCGGATTTGGCGTAAACAAAAAAACGGCGAAAGATAAAGTAAGAGGTGCAGATGGAGTAATCGTAGGAAGTGCTTTTGTAGAGATACTTTTAAACGATGATTTAAACTACACGCAAAAGATAAGCAACTGCAAGGAACTTGCAAAGATATTGAAGAATGAGATAAATAGTTAAACTCCATGTTTTCTCATAAAAGAGAGAAATCAAAAGCCGTAAAAAACTAAAGATTTTTGTTTAGTGTGCATAAGATTCAAATGTTTGAGTAAAGGAGGCTACTGAAGTAGCTGACTGCACTCATCATTTAAAGATGAAGTGCAATAAGCAAAAAGATTAGTTTTTAGATGTGTCTACTATTTTATTTGCTGATATCCATGGCATCATAGATCTTAGTTTAACACCTGTCTGCTCAATAAGTGAAGCTTTAGCATTTGTACGCTCAGCGTTCATTCTTGGGTATCCGGCTTGACCTTCAAGTATAAAGTCTTTTGCAAATCTTCCATCTTGAATCTCTTTAAGTATCTCTTTCATCGCAGCTTTTGACTCTGCATTGATAACACGTTTACCTGAAACATAGTCGCCATACTCAGCAGTATTAGAGATAGAGTATCTCATATCCGCAATTCCACCTTGGAACATCAAGTCAACGATAAGTTTTAGCTCATGCAGACACTCAAAGTATGCAAGTTCAGGAGCATAACCAGCTTCTGTTAAAGTTTCAAAACCAGCTTGAACAAGTGAAACAGCTCCACCGCAAAGAACAGCTTGCTCTCCGAAAAGGTCAGTTTCAGTCTCATCTTTAAAACTTGTTTCAATAATTGCAGTTCTTCCGCCACCGATAGCCGATGCGTAAGAAAGTGCCAACTCTCTAGTTTTTCCGCTTGGATTTTGTCCAACAGCGATAAGATCTGGAATACCGCCGCCACGAACGAACTCAGAACGAACAGTGTGTCCCGGAGCTTTTGGAGCAATCATAGTAACATTAATATCAGCTCTTGGGTGAATTCTTCCATAGTGAATGTTAAAACCGTGTCCAAATGCGATAGTTGCGCCATTTTTTAGGTTTGGCTCAATTTCGTTTTTGTAAATTTCAGCTTGATTTTCATCAGGTAAAAGAATCATAACAACATCAGCATAAGCGCTTGCATCTGCAACTGTCATAACTTTGAACCCTTTAGCCTCAGCTTTTGCCCAGCTAGATCCATCTTTTCTTAAACCTACAACTACTTCAACACCGCTGTCTCTTAGGTTTTCAGCATGTGCGTGACCTTGAGAGCCGAAGCCTATCATCGCAACTTTTTTGCTTTTAATTATATTGATATCGCAATCTTTATCGTAGTAAACAGTTAATGCCATTGTTTTTTCCTTGAGTTTTATTAGGCTTTAATGCCTAAAAATTTTCGGCATTATACTAAAATAAAGTAAAAACTTTTATAATGTCGGCAAAAACAGAGGAGTATTTTTGAAAAAATTTAATCTTTTTATAGAGATTGTTGTTGCAAAGAGAGGGGATTTACAAGAGGCTATAAACTCCTCTAAACATTTTGGAATAGACATTGAGGGGAAGGTTTGCTACGAGCCTTTTACCATCCATGATATTTTGATTTATAAAGGTATGCCTGATAACGCAACACCTATAGAACTTGCATTTGGAAAAAACTATCAGGTAGTCTTGGACAACGAAAGAGTTCTGATAAAAGCGTTCTCAAACTGGCAGGAGATTATAGGTTTCAACGCTTCAAGAGCGACTTATAACGACACTACTTCAGACGGAGTTGATGAGCTTTGCACAAAAGAGATGGAAAGTATCGGCT
>CAIUZU010000375.1 GCA_903903705.1 uncultured Helicobacteraceae bacterium | reverse complement strand
CTGCCGTTTGTGTGGAGTCGGGCATAAGCGGAAGAGCTATCTTTTGGGCATAAAGATCCATAACACTCTTCATATCTTTTGTCTCGTCACGCCCTGCAAAGCCGACACTGACATCAAGTACATGTGCACCGACTCTTACCTGCTGTTGTGCAACACTGATTGTTCCTTCGTAATCCTCGGCAAGCAAAAGTTCTCTAAAAGCTTTTGAACCTGTTGCATTTGAACGCTCTCCTATAAGAAGCGGAGCAGGTTTTTGCATAAGCGGCACGCTGGAGAATAGTGAAGCTAAAGCGTTTTCCTGTTTTCCGCTTGGCACTTTTGGAGATAAGCTACTAACTCGGTTAACAAGTGCACGGATATGCTGAGGTGTTGTTCCGCAGCATCCGCCTAAAAAGCTCACACCGTCATACTTCAAAAACTCTTCCTGCTTGTCTGCAAACTCATCAGGTCCCATAGGATAGTATGTGTAACCGCCACGATTTTGAGGAAGTCCTGCATTTGCATGTACGCTTATAGGTTTACCCCAGATCTCGCTCAGCGTTTTTACATGTTTTAAAACCTGCTCAGGTCCTGTTCCGCAGTTAAAACCGAGACTTAAAATATCAAAAGGTTCAAGAATGGTCGCAATAGTTGAAGCATCCGTTCCGATAAGCATAGTTCCGCTTAGCTCTATTGTGACCGAGACCATGATAGGAATTTCAACGCCTCTTTGTCGGTTTGCTTCTTCGCATGCATGAAGTGCGGCTTTTATCTGCAGAGGATCTTGACATGTCTCAAGTAAGAAAACATCTACTCCACCGTCAATAAGAGCTAAACAAAACTCCGTATATCCCTCATACATCTCATCGTAGTCGATATGTCCTAAAGAGGGTAGTTTTGTTCCCGGTCCGATAGAGCCTAAACAAAATCTCGGATGCTCTGGAGTTGAAAATTTAGCACACTCGTCTTTTACAAGTTTAGCTCCGGCACGAGTCAGCTCATATGCACGATTTCCGATGTTGTAATCATCTAAAACCCAGCTAAATGAGCCAAAAGTGTTTGTAGTGATAAAATCTGCACCTGCAGTTAAATATGCATGGAAAATTTCATTTAAAACCTCAGGACATGTAACATTTAATAGCTCATTACACCCCTCATTGCCCTCCCAAGCCTCTTTTGGGATTTTTTCATCCCTTTGTTGAAGTTGTGTTCCCATAGCACCGTCAATGATAAGCGGTCTGGTTTTTATAGTTTTTAAGATATACTTTTTTGTTGTCATGAAAATTCTTCTTCATATGTAAATTAGGTAAATTTTATCAAAAATGAGCATAAAAGAGGCTTTTACCCGTTTTGATTGGTAAAATACCAAATGATTATAATTATTATAACAATAGATTAAAAAATATTTTGATATAATTTGTCAAAATAGTGTCAAAGGAGTATGTATGAATCAAAAGAGCGTGGGTGTAAAATTGCCTAACCCATGGAGAATAAAGAGATATTATTTCTTTATTCTGTTAACTGTTGTAGCTTTGGTTTTACCGTGGGTTCAGGTAAATGAAAGCTACTTCTTTCTGCTAAGTTTTGATAAACTTAAACTTCATCTCGCATTTGTTCAGTTTGATATGCAAGAGCTTTACCTTATGCCATTTTTACTTATGATACTTTTTTTAGGCATTTTCGGCATGACTGTAATGGGCGGGCGTGTTTTTTGCGGCTGGATTTGCCCTCAGACTATTTTTCGCGTTATTTATCGTGACTTGATAGAAACAAAACTTTTAGGCTTAAGAAAAAGAATCAAAAACAAACAGCAAGAACCTGACATGAGCCTCTCTGAAAATAGAGTTAAAAAAGCAGTCGCCGTTACTCTATGGGTAATTCTCTCGCTTGTAGCAAGTGCCAATTTGATGTGGTATTTTGTTCCGCCTGAAGATTTTTTCAACTACCTCTTAGACCCTTTTGAGCATATCATTTTATTTGGAACAGTTCTGTTTTGTGCGTTTTTTCTTATTTACGACATAGTATTTTTGCAAGAAGATTACTGTATATATGTTTGTCCTTACTCAAGAGTTCAGTCGGTTTTATATGATGAAAACACCGTTATGGCACTTTATAATACAAATAGAGGCGGACATATTTATGATGAACATAAAGTAAAGACATTTACAAAACAGAAGGATCTTCAAGCCGTTGAGCCGCATGCAGAGTGTACGGCATGTGAGAGTTGTGTGACCGTCTGCCCGACACACATAGACATCCGCAAAGGGCTTCAGCTTGAGTGTATCAACTGCTTGGAGTGTGTGGATGCATGTACGGTGGTTATGGGCAAACTAGGCAAACCTTCACTTGTTACATGGTCAAGCGAATATGAGATTATTGATAAAAAAGGGAAAACACAATATTTTCGCCCTAAAATTATTGCATATATGATTTTACTTGTAGGCTTAGCGATAGGAATGGTGATGATGGGAAGCAAAAAAGAGCATATGCTTTTAAATGTCAATAAAGAAAACCGTCTCTACTCCGTCTCTAAAAGTGCAGATGGCAAAGTAATCGTTGATAATGCTTATGAGTTTTTAGTTCAAAATACCCAAAGTGATAAGATGGATTTTTACTTTGAAGTTATCATGCCAAAAGATTTAAAAGGAAAGCTGGAGATACTAAAACCAAAAGAGGCTTTTGATGTCACACCTGATGTAAAAAAGAAAAAAATCGTAGTGCTTAGAACATATGACATGTTGGCGAATGACCCGAGACATGACACGATTATCCCGATTACGATCCGTGCATACGCAGTTGGACATGAGGATAAAATCGTAGTTTTCAGAGAGTCTACTTTCACATATCCAAGAGCAGATGTGATTGAGAAGGCAAAATAAAATAGGGATTCAGCCCTATTTTTAAAAAGAAAATCTTAACATAAATTTTAAATTAAGTTGTACAACAGTTATGCTTTTAGTGTATTGCATAAAGTATGACGGGGATAAATCCCCGTTTCCAAGAGTAGAAAAACGGAAGCGAAGATTTATCTTCGCCCCTTGTGTTTAGCTTTTAGCTAAGTTTATTTAACTATTAAGTAGCAGGTAATATGCCTGCTAAGTCATCAAGGGTAGTTACTCAAAAGCGGCAAATGCCAATATACGGGTTTTACTTAAAATAATTCACGAATGGTTGAGGTGGAGAGGGTAAAAAACATACCCTCATCTATCTTGCAGAATAGAGATTTTTAGAAAAAATCTCTATTTAATTTGGAGTTTTAAATCTGGGTATTTTTCGTGAAAAATACGTTCACTCTCATCGGAAAGTTTTGTCCCATCGACAATATCTTTATTTCCTTGTTCAACCTCATGTTTACCTGTCATAATATTTTGCTCCCCTGACTTAATCAGTTCTTCACCATGCTTGACTAAGTGCTCACCTGATCGTTTTAATGCTAAACCCTTGTCCCAATTTTTAGCTATCTCTTTTTGATCTAGCCCCATTGCTTTTTCATCTGCTGCATGCATACGCATAAAATCACCAGTAGTAGGCTCTTTTGCGGTACATCCTGCAAAAATCGCCATTGCAACAACGACAGCACCTATCATTTTTAATCTATTCATAACTACTCCTTGTATTTATAATTTTTCACAGAATTCAGTCTATCAAAATACATTACATGTTATAACTAATCGACTTTCTTTATTTCTTATTAATAAATGGAATCATTATATTGGTGGTAGAAATGACTCTTGTGAATGTTCAAATCTTTCGAGCTTAAGTCAAATTGCACAAAAAGATAGTGGATAAACTCGTATATTAGCGAAGTTTCATAAGTGTTTCATCCTCTCGTTTTTTTCATTACGCCTTTTTTTTAATACACAGCTACAAATAAAATTTTAATAGCTATAATTACTTATATGATGATTCACAAAGGAGAGTTAAAATGTTAGTGATTGAAAAATATTTTTCAGATATTCAAAAGTGTGTTCTTGATTTTAGTATAAACGTTGAGAGTTTGCAGTCTAAGTATTCGAGTGATTTTTTATATACACATGCAATAACTGAGTATAAAAAGCTATTTTTAAATCTTCTTTTATCTAAATCTAAAGAAGAAATTGAACAAAACACTAAAATACTTATAAATTTTACAATTGAGCAAGATATATCTTATCTATTTCTTTATAGTGAGCTTGTAACCGTTGTCCGCAAGCTTCTTGGGAATCTTATAGATAAACATGATTTTAAAGATATAGAAGCTGTCAATCTTTTTTTTGCAGAACACGAAAATCAAATTACAAATTTATATTTAGTAAAATTTTTAAATCAGTTTAAGCTAAAAAATGAGCTTAGACTTTCTCACATTGAATTAATGTCCGATAAAAAATTTATGGTGCATTATGAAAATCATATCAAGTGGATAATCAAACTTGTTCTCTATGTTCAAAAAAAAGAGGATAACGATAATTATCCAGAATTAAATCCAAATTTATGTGATTTTGGTAGATGGATGAAGAGTTCGGCAACTTCGTATCTGCTCTCTACATCTCATTTTAAACTAATTGAAAAACTTCATATGAATCTACATGATTTGGCTGCAAATGTTATCAACTATTGCAAGAACGGGAGATCTCATCCTGCAACTTTAATTCATTTGATGAATAAAATAGACTACTACTCGCTTGAAATCGGAAATGAGATAGCTTTTTTAAATGAGATTGAAGAGAGTGCCAAAGATCCTCTGACTCATCTTCTTACCAGACGACTATTTAACAAAATTATGCTGGGTAAAATAGAGATTTCCAAGGCAACAGGCAGAGAATTTGCTCTTATGATGTGTGATTTGGATCATTTTAAACTTATTAACGATACCTATGGTCATGCCGTAGGTGATATTGTGTTGCAGCATTTTTCAAAAATATTAGAGCAGGTTCTTAGAAAATCAGATTATATTTTTCGCTATGGCGGTGAAGAGTTTATGATTATACTTCCTATGACAAACCAAGAGGAAACTCTCATGCTTGCTCAGAAAATTTGTAACTTAACCGCTTCAAAAGAGGTGGTTGTTGAGAACATAACTATTCGCTATACTGTAAGCATAGGAACAATTATTGTTCTGGTCGATAACAAGGTAGAAGCAATCCAAGAGACTATTGATAAATATGTTACTAAGGTAGATGAAAAACTTTATCTTGCCAAAGAGAGAGGTAGAAATCGTGTTGAGTAGATTTATTTTTTAGAATTGGCGTCATAAAAAATCTCTGAAAAATATCGTGTTTAAGGGGATTGTGTAAAAAAAATGGTGGACCCTCAGAGATTCGAACTCTGGGAGG
>CAIUZU010000374.1 GCA_903903705.1 uncultured Helicobacteraceae bacterium | reverse complement strand
GGATCTACTATATCTGCCACTTGCTGGGCGACTTTACTTTGGTTTGTTGATTCAAATAGAAAATCTATATCATCAAGCATAAAGAAGTCATCAGATATTTTACCAGCACCCATTTCAATAAGTTTTGAATTTCCGCATTTGTCATCATTACTGTTTTTAACAAACAAAGGCACCCATTTATTTTTTACATTCTCTTTTGCACCCTCCCAAGTTCCACCATCTAAGCCTGAATGCACTGCTATTGAACTCTCAGCTAATGTATAAATATACTTATTGCGTCCCATTGCATTACCGGCATTAAATTTGGCATCTGGGTAATATGGACTTACAAGAACTAACTTATTTGCCATAATAGCATCACGATATTTTTTTGATAAAGCTTTTTGCATCAAACCATCAGCAAGAACACCAATTGTTGTTCCATCCGCTTCTATTGACCCAAACATTGAAGATTCATCTATACCTCTCGCTCCGCCAGAAACTACACTATAGCCACATTCTGCAATCTTTTTACCAAGGCTAAAAGAAAAGTTTAAATCATCCTCACTAGCATTTCTTGAACCGACAACTGCTACTCCTTTGGTACTAAGAATTTTTCTGTTGCCAACTCCATAGAGTATGGGAGGTGCTTTTTGTCCCAACATCTTTTTCAATCTTCTAGGATATTCTTCGTCCGCCCTAGTTAAAATCCAAATTCCGGCATTTTGCCATTTTTGTATAGACACCGCCATTGCATTGCCACGATTTAGAAGTGCGAAGAGTCTTTCTTTGGTGATTTTAGCATCATCCCATTGTGATAAAATTGCATTGCACTCGACATCCAATAAGTCTAATGGCTGTTTATTTATGGATATCAACCATAGAGCAAATTTTGAGTATTCTCCAATAGTGAGTGGTTTATCTTCTTTATTGAAATAAGCTGTCAAAAGTATAATTGCTTGTGAATTTAATGTTATTTGATTCATCACATTTTACCTGTTGTAGTTAAAGCTATCGGATAAATATTTCCTGAGCCTTTTTCTTTTAATAATCTTGAGATAACTGTTACAGTCCAACCTGAATCAATTGCATCGTCTAACAAAAAAACTGGCTCGTTTTTTAAAATATTATCCAAAATTTGGAAAACTCCTCTTAGGTTTTCCACTTGATGATAACTATTATTCATCATTTTTTGAGGTTGATTTTGTTCGATTTTTTGTACAACATTAATAAAAGGGATATTTAATTTTGTAGCAACTCTTTTAGCAAAATTTGGAACTAAATCAGGATGATTTAGAGATGGTACACAGACTATATAACGAGGGAAAGGAGTTGGATTCCATTTTTTTATCAATTCAACTATAGCATCCACTAGATTATCTTCAAAATATCCTTTGTGTTTATTATCAGCTACAACTCGACCCCATCCAGCATCAGCCCATCTTGAGAGTATTCTTCCTTCTTTAGCTCTTAATTCAGGTGGTATTTTTTTGCTTGGGGATTCTTGTTTTCTTGGAGTAAATACAATATCATTTTTTTTGAGAAATTCAGATGCATTAAGCCCATTTTGATGAGAAAATTGGCTACCGATGGGGCTGGTGCAATTTGCACATTGATTACAATCTTGTGGATGTGGGTCATTGAGTGTATTTTGCAAAAATTTCATAAGACACAATTCTGTGTCAATATATTTTTGCATCTCATCCCATTCTCTTTTTCTGATATTTAAGACTTTGTCTATTTTAGCAGCGTCAAATGTATATGGATTTGCCGTTCTGTGCCATTTGCTTCCTCTTTTAAGAACTGGCGATGAGTTTTCGACGCTAAGATACTTTAAAGTTTTTTCAACATCACCTTGAGCAATATTGAGTTCTTTTTGTATTTCAAATATCGATAAGCCATCACTGCGTTGGAGTGAGTTTAACACAGAGATGACATTCTTTTCAGAGGGAAATGATGAACTTCTAAAAAACTCATGTATATCATCATCTTCATGCCCACTAAGTAAAACTCCAAACGCTTCATCAATAGCTCGTCCAGCTCGTCCAACTTGTTGATAGTAACTTATGATTGAACTTGGTGCTTGATAATGGATAACAAACCCCAAATCGGGTTTATCAAATCCCATGCCAAGAGCCGATGTCGCAACCAATACTTTAATTTTATTGTGAATTAATTGGTCTTCTAAAAAAATTCTATATTCATCACCACTTGAAAAATTTTCATTTTCAACACCACTATAATAAGCACTTGCACTAATTCCATTTTGATTTAACCACTCACTAACAATCCTAGCATCTCTTTGTGTTAAAACATAAACTATACCAGCACCTGTAAATAATGAAAGATGTTCGATAAGCCATGCTAATCGATGAGATGGTTCTGGAAGTCTTAAATTATGAAGTTTTAAGCTTTCTCGTTTCAATGAACCTCTTATTGTGATTAAGCCTTTAATTTGGGTCTCAATATCTTTAATTACTCGATTATTGGCGGTTGCTGTTGTTGCTAAAATTGGTGTATTTTGCGGAATATTTTTTAATATATTCGTAATTCTTTTATAATCAGGTCTAAAATCATGCCCCCAATCACTAATACAATGAGCTTCATCTATAACAAATAATCCAATTTTACTAGCGATTGGTTCTAAAATATCTTGCATAAACTCTTCGTTGGAGAGTCTTTCAGGAGATATTAAAAGTGCATCAACGCTATTGTTTAAAATTTGATTTTTTACAGAATTCCACTCATCTTTATTTGATGAGTTAATAGTTACAACATTAAGTCCAAGTTTTTTAGCTGAATCTATTTGATTTCTCATAAGAGCAAGTAATGGAGAAATTATTATACTAAGCCCGAAGCCTTGCTCTCGTAAAAATTTTGTGGATATAAAAT
>CAIUZU010000373.1 GCA_903903705.1 uncultured Helicobacteraceae bacterium | reverse complement strand
TTTTACTTGATAATTTTCATCTATACAAAATTCAACATCATTCGCCTCAAGCTCGCCGAGAGGTATAACCTTTAAATTTTGGGCTTTAAAATCAGATATAAATAAAAAAGGCTCTCGTCTCTTACCAAAAGAGTTTATATCATCAAACGTCATATATAAGTTTTTTTAGCACTGCCATTCTGATTGCTACGCCGTTTGAGACTTGCTCCAAAACTTTGCATCTTTTATCTGCCAAAAGTGCATCGCAGATATCAATATTTCTGTGAACAGGTCCGGGATGAAGCAAGATTATATCTCTCTCGCCCACGATTTCAGAAGTGATACAAAAATCACTCGCATAATCTTTTAGTGAAGCATATGTTTGAGAAGAGTGTCTCTCAGTCTGCGTTCTAAGGCTCATGATAGCATCTACTTCATCTATAACCTCACTTAAAAAGTGGGTAGTTCTTAGATCTGTTTTTGGCAAAAATTGCGGAGGAGCAACCAAAATAACCTCCATACCGAATCTGCCAAGCAGATCTATATTTGAGTTTGCAACGCGTGAGTTCTTTATATCTCCGACGATTGCAATTTTCTTACCTCTAACATCGCCAAAATGTTTTTTTAGCGTAAAGAGATCTAAAAGTGCCTGTGTAGGATGTGCATGTGCCCCATCTCCTGCATTTATGATAGAAGCATTCGTATGGTTTGAAAGAATTTTGGGAACACCAGAGTTTTGATGTCGCACGATTATTGCATGAGGACCCATAGCATCCAAGTTCATCGCAGTATCCACCAAAGTCTCACCTTTTTTGGTAGAACTGTTTGCAACATCAAGATGAACTATCTCAGCCCCAAGCCTCTTTGCGGCTATCTCGAAAGAGCTTCTGGTTCTTGTCGAGTTTTCAAAAAAGAGAGTAATTATAATCTTGTCTTTTAATATTCTATCGAATCTGCCGTCACTGAAAACTTTTGCGTCATCTAAAATCGACTCTATCTCTTGAAGTGTTAAATCATTGGTTGCAATTAGATGCTTCATGTTACTCTTTTTTTAAATAATTTATAAATTATACAAGACATCGCATATTTTTTCAATATCATCGCCTACTTTTAACACCTCAAAGCCCGTTCTTGAAAAATACGGCTCTGATATTTGTAAAAAACTTGTATCATCCTCTCTACAATTAAAAGCCACTACATGAGCGATATTTCTTTGCTCTAAAACTTTTTTACTTAAAAGCGTATCATTGATGCAGCCAAGTGAACAGTGCGTAACCAAGAGTGTTACAGCCTCTAATTTGGCAATTAAATCAATCATCATGTTGTTTTCATCTATCGGAACATAAAGCCCGCCTGCACCCTCTATAATTATAATATTGCAAGAGGCTTCAAGCTCTTCGATTTTAGAGATAATTTTTTTTAAATCAAGCGCAGTGTTGTTTGATGCCACAAACGGAGAAGCTGCCAACTCATAAGTGATTGGGACGATATCTTCAACCTCTAAAGACCACAACTTTGGATTTAGCTCTTTTACACATTCCAAAAGCTCTTCCCCATCAAGCGGATAATCAACTACTCCGGTTTCTATAGGCTTGATAACACCAACTTTAAAGCCACGCAAAGCAAACTCTTTTAATAATAATTTAGTCGTATAAGTCTTGCCGATGTTTGTATTTGTAGCGGTTACGAAGATCCGTTTTGTCATAGTTGTCTCAATTTCGTTATAATTTATAAATTGTTAAAAGATAATTATTATAGGAAAATTATGGCAACAAATACAGAATTAGAAACTATCAATGAGATATCGCTCAAATATCCTAAAAAATACAAAGTACTGATTTTAAATGACGACTACACTTCTATGGAATTTGTTATAGATGTTTTGATGAGCATATTTCACAAAAGCTTTGCGGAAGCCGAAGCTATAATGCTTGAGGTGCATAAAAAAGATAAAGGTATTTGTGGAGTATATACTCACGAAATTGCAGAAACAAAAGTTATGCAGGTTCATAAAAAAGCAAGAGACAACGGTTTTCCGCTAAGAGCCGAAATGGAGGAAGAGTAATGATTAGTTACTCGCTAAATGAGGTTTTCCAAAAATCAATTATCTATGCAAAAGAGCTAAAACATGAGTACATCACTATTGAGCATGTATTTTATCAACTTTTAAACTCCCCAGAGGGTGCAAAAATCATCTTTACATGTGGCGGTGATGTTGCAAAGATGAAAGAGCTTATTAAAAGCTATATCTACTCAAATATAAACGCTCTTCCTCCAAGCATAAATGAAGAACCTTTTGAGAGCGTTGCACTATCTAGGCTGATAGATAGAATGATAAAACATATTCAAACATCTGGTCAGCAGAGTGCCGACATAGGCGATTTGCTTGTAGCCATCTACGAAGAAGAGAACTCTTTTGCTTACACGCTCTTAAACGAATATCAAATTTCAAGGCTTGATATTTTAGAGACCATATCGCATGAAGAGGATAAGGAGAGTCCAAAAACAAAAGAGTCTTATCTGCAAAAGTACTCTATAAACCTGCTTCAAAGAGCAAAAGATGGGAAAATCGACCCCGTAATCGGACGAGAAGATGAGATACAAAGGGTTACACAAATTTTATGCCGTAGAAAGAAAAACAACCCTATTTTAGTCGGAGAAGCCGGAGTCGGAAAAACCGCTATTGCAGAGGGATTAGCACTTAATATTGTCGCACATAAAGTTCCTCCCCTCATACAAAACAGTGAGCTTTTTTCACTTGATTTGGGCGCGATGCTAGCCGGTACAAAATATAGAGGGGATTTTGAAAAACGGTTAAAAGGCGTTATGGATGAGTTAAAATCAATTCCTAACGCTATTTTGTTCATAGATGAAATACACACTTTAATTGGTGCAGGATCAACAAGCGGAACTATGGATGCAGCAAATCAGCTAAAGCCTGCTCTTGCATCCGGCGAGTTAAAATGTATGGGTGCTACGACATTTGCAGAGTATAGAAACGGTTTTGAAAAAGATAAAGCACTAAGCAGAAGATTCTCTAAAGTTGATATTAACGAGCCATCTGTTGCAACAACTTACAAAATTTTAAAAGGATTAAAGAGCAAATACGAAGAGCACCATGATGTAATATTTACCGATAAAGCTCTGAAAACTGCCATTGATCTATCTAAAAGGTATATTACCGACAAATTTTTGCCGGACAAAGCAATCGATCTCATAGATGAAACTGCCGCATCATTTCATCTAAAGAACAAGAAAAAAAGAGTGGTAAAGTCATACGATATAGAAAATACTATTTCAAAAATAGTAGGTATCTCAAGCTCAAAAGTAACCAAAGACGAAACGCTCTCACTCATCAACTTGGAAGAAGAGTTGCAAAAAAAAGTAATCGGGCAGGACAAAGCAGTTGCAGAGGTGGCAAAAGCCATAAAAATATCCAAAGCAGGTCTTACTCCGCCAAACAAGCCTATCGCTTCATTTCTATTTTCTGGACCTACGGGCGTGGGCAAAACAGAACTTGCACTCTCTCTTAGCCAAATACTCGGCATTAATTTTGAGAGATTTGATATGAGCGAATATATGGAAAAACATGCCATAAGCAGGCTTGTCGGAGCACCTCCTGGCTACGTAGGATATGAGCAGGGCGGCTTACTTACAGAGGCGATAAAAAGACACCCTTACACTGTTTTACTGCTTGACGAGATAGAAAAAGCTCACCCTGATTTGGTAAATATTTTACTCCAGATTATGGATAACGCAACTCTTACTGACAATAACGGATATAAGGCAAACTTCCAAAATGTCATACTCATTATGACGTCAAATATCGGTGCAACAGCTAGAAACGTAATGGGCTTTAACAAAGACAGCTCGCTGTCAAAAAATGAGGAGTTAAAACTATTTTTTACACCTGA
>CAIUZU010000372.1 GCA_903903705.1 uncultured Helicobacteraceae bacterium | reverse complement strand
TATAAGGCTCATATTTTGCCAATTCAGGTACAAGTTTTACCATCTTCTCTGTATCAAAGCTCTTTCTTGCAACAAGCTGTTGCGCACTTATTGTGTCGCTGATTTTTTCTTCGCCTATGGATTCTAAAAATGAAATAAACTCTTTATTGGGCGTAAAGAACGTCTCGATTAAAAGCTTAGCTCCATCTTGAATCTGCTCATCTTTTAACATAACTCTCTTATAAATCTCATCACTTATAAGACCTATCTCATGTCCATATCGGCTTAGTCTCGTATCTGCCGACTCTTCACGCAGAAGCAATCTATACTCGGCACGTGATGTGAACATACGGTACGGCTCTTTTGTCCCTTTTGTGACCAAATCGTCTATCAAAACGCCTATATACGCCTCATCACGACGAAGAACCAACGGCTCTTTGCTTTGCAGGCTCAAAGTTGCATTTATACCTGCCATTAGTCCTTGAGCGGCTGCCTCCTCGTAACCGGTTGTTCCGTTAATTTGTCCTGCAAGATAGAGTCCCTTGATTTTTTTAGCCTCAAGCGAGTGTTTTAACTCTCTAGGATCTACAAAGTCATACTCGATAGCATAACCGTAACGAACGATTTTTGCATTTTCCATACCTTTAACGGAGTGAATAATCTGCTGTTGAACATCGGGCGGAAGCGATGTGCTCATACCATTTATATAGCACTCAGTATTTTCAAAAGTTTGCGGCTCTATAAAAAGATGATGTCTGTCTTTGTCACGAAAACGGTTGATTTTATCCTCTATGCTTGGGCAGTATCTCGGTCCTGTTCCCTCGATTTGACCTGTAAAAAGCGGTGCACGGTAAAAATTGCTCTCTATAATGTTATGAGTATTTTCGTTTGTGTAAGCGATGTAGCACGGAATTTGCTTTTTGGTTTTTCTAAATTCTTCACGGTCTGTCCTAAAACTAAACGGGCTTGGAATCTCGTCGCCGTCTTGTCTCTCCATAACGGAAAAATCAATAGATGAAGCATCGATTCTAGCACATGTTCCTGTTTTGAGTCTTCCCATCTCTAAACCGCACTTTCTTAGTGATTCACTAAGACCCTCACTGCTCTGCTCTCCAAATCGTCCGCCCGTCTGTTTTGTCTCACCGACATGGATGACGCCTCGCAAAAATGTTCCGCTTGTAATGACCACTTTTTTGGCACTGTACTCATTTAAAAGATTAGTTTTGACACCTTTTACTTCGCCATCCTCAATGATAAGCGACTCTGCCATCTCTTGAACCAAATCAAGGTTTGGAGTAGTTAGGATTTTGTTTCTAGCGATTACACGGTATCTGTCCATGTCTATCTGGGCACGGCTCCCACGAACTGCCGGACCTTTTGTCTGGTTGAGTATGCGAAACTGGATCCCTGCTTCATCAGTTATAAGTCCCATTTCACCGCCCAGCGCATCAATCTCACGCACCAAATGTCCCTTTGCCAAACCGCCGATTGCAGGGTTACAACTCGTTGCACCGACATTTTCCGCCAACATGGAAATTAGCAAAGTTTTACTACCCATTCTTGCACATGAGAGCGAAGCTTCCACTCCCGCATGTCCACCGCCGATTACTATTACATCATAATTCATACACTGCTCCGTCTGTCTTAAAGCGAATTTTATCATTTTTGAGTATCATTTGGACAATATATTATAAACATGGTCTAAATAAGATGATAAAAAAAGCACACGAAGCATATAACAGCCAAGATTTTGAAACTGCATTCAAGCTCTATACACAATTGGCAAACGAGGGTAATGCAGATGCTATGACATCTTTGGGATACATGTACCAAAACGCTCAAGGGTGTGAAAAAAACGATGCAAAAACGCTGGAGCTTTATGAAAAAGCCGCAGAACTAAAACAACCCTATGCCCTTTATAATTTGGCAATTTTATATATGAACGGGCTTGGCGGAGTGGAACATAACCAGTTTAAGGCACATGAGCTTTTTACGGAAGCGGCAATCAGAGAAGTTCCGCCTGCCATGTATGAAGTTGCTCTTATGCTTGAGAGAGGTTTGGGATGTCTTCAAAACTACTCGGAGGCTGCTTTTTGGTACGAAGAGGGAGCAAAAAGAGGAAGTCTGCAATCTTTTAACAATTTGGGCGTTTTATACAAAGAGGGTCATGGCGTAGAGAAGAATGAAGCGAGATGTTTTATCTGTTTTAAAAAAGCGGCTGACGGCTCTCTAGCTGAGGGGCTTTACAACTTGGGACTGCTTTATGATCAGGGGATTGGATGCGAACAAAACCATGATACTGCACTAGATCTTTGCCGAAAAGCCGCCTACAATGGGCATGCCAAAGCAAAAGAGATAATAAAAAGTCTTCAAGAAGAAGGCAAGATAGTATTTTAAGGAGAACGATTGTTCACAGGATTGATACGCGAAATTGCACATGTTAAAAGTTTAGTCGGAAGCAAACTTACTATTCGTGCAAAATATAAAGCAAAGTTGGGTGATTCTATCGCCATAAACGGAGCTTGTCTTACTGTTATAGAAGTTTTAGATAACGGCTTTAGCGTTGAGCTATCTCCTGAGAGTCAAAAGCTTTTGGCAATGGAGAACTACAAAGATGAAGTTCACATAGAGCCTGCTATGATGATGGGCGATAGATTTGAAGGGCATGTTGTGCAAGGGCATGTGGACGCTATGGGAGAGATAAAAGAGATTAAAAACAACGGCAACTCTTTTGATGTTTTTATAAAGATTGATAAAAAATTTATCCCTTATATCATTCCCAAAGGCTCTATAACCGTTGACGGTGTTAGTTTGACCGTGAATGAGGTGTTTGATGAGAGTTTTAGGCTTACCATCATTCCGCATACTATGAGAGAGACGCTTTTTAAAAACTATAAAAAAGGCTCACATGTAAACATTGAGACGGATATGTTCGCAAGATATGTCGCACACATTATCTCTCACAAAAAAAACAGCCTCACTTGGGATGATGTCGACTCTATCTCGGCAAGATATTAAGTACATCATTGAAATATAAAATCTTAAAAGACGCTTTTGGGCACAACAGTTTTAGGGAGTTTCAAGAAGAGGGAGTCGATGCAGTTTTAGCAAACAGGGATTTGCTGATGATTCTCCCTACAGGTGGTGGAAAATCGCTTGTTTATCAGCTCCCGACTCTGCTAAAAGACGGTATTAGCATTGTTATCTCTCCGCTTATCGCACTTATGCAGGATCAGGTGTCGGCTCTAAAAGCTCAAAAAATCAGTGCCGACATGATAAGTTCGGCTCAAAGTCATGATGAAGTGAATGAGATAATTCAAAGAGCCTACAGCGGCGAGCTGAAATTTTTATACCTCTCTCCTGAACGGCTAAACAACCAATCGACCATTAACATTCTAAGAGGGTTAAATATAAACTTTTTTGTAGTCGATGAAGCTCACTGTATCTCTCAATGGGGACATGAGTTTCGGGACGATTACAGAGCTTTGGGAAATTTAAGAGTCAACTTTCCAAACATATCAATCTGTGCTTTTACGGCAACTTCAACCGACCATGTAACCGATGACATCTTAAGAGAGTTGCGGCTTGAAGATCCTCTGCTCTTACGGGGCAAGATCTTTCGCAAAAATATCTTCATCTCGGCACAAAGAAGAGTAAGCAACGGCCAGCAACAGCTCAAAACCTTTTTGCATCGCCATAAAAATGAGAGCGGAATTATCTATGTCGCATCGAGAAAAAAAGCCGAAGAACTTAGCATCTATCTAAACTCAAACGGACAGAGATCGCTTCCCTACCATGCAGGACTTCCGCAACATGTAAGAGAGCAGAATTTTAGAATTTTTGTAAACGACAAGGTAAACATCATGGTAGCCACCATCGCTTTTGGGATGGGAATAGATAAGAGCGACATCCGTTTTGTAGCGCACATGTCGTTGCCAAAATCGCTTGAGAACTACTATCAAGAGATAGGAAGAGCAGGACGTGACGGCGAAGACTGCGAGGTTCTTCTGCTCTTTAATGCAGGTGATATGACGCAACACAAAAGGTTTTTACAAGAGATACAAAATGAAGAGTACAAAGAGCATCTGTCTCAAAAAATAGACAAGATCTACAAGTATGCGACAGGCGAAATCTGCTTTCATAAACAGCTAGCCGAGTATTTTGACGATACTCTTGATGAGTGTATGGATAGATGCGACAACTGTTTGCAGAGCGACGCAAAAAGAGAGAACATTACAAAAGAGGCACAAATGCTTCTTAGTGCGGTCTATAAAACAGATCAAACTTTTGGAAAAAACTACATTATCGATGTTTTACGAGGCTCAAAGGAGCAGAAGATTTTAGCGAACTCTGCAGATAAACTATCCGTTTACAACATAGGCATACACCTTAGCAAAAAAGAGTGGTTTATCATCCTAGAGAGGCTTTTGGAACTAAAGATCTTGTTGCTTGGCGAATTTAGCGTACTAAAACTCACACAAGAAGCGGTAGATGTTTTAAAAGGCAAAAGAGATCTCTTTATAAAATCATCAAGACTTGAAATAGATGTTAAAGAAAAAAAAGTCAAAAGAGATGAAGCAACAGATTTTGATGAAGAACTTTTTGAAAAACTAAGAGCAAAAAGAGCCATGTTGGCTGGCGAACTTAAAGTTCCGGCATATATCATCTTCTCAGATAAGGTGCTTAAAAATCTAGCTTCTAGCAAACCTTACGACAAAATGAGCATGCTTGAGGTAAACGGTGTCGGAGAGAAGAAATTTGAGCAATTTGGGAAACAGTTTTTAGAGATTATAAATCCCTGAGCGAGAGAGCATTCGGATTGCACTTTATCTTATGTTCCATATCTACGCCCACAAACCCATTAAGCGGGCTTAAAGAGGCAACCGTCGCATCTCTAAAACCCTCTCCTTGGTTGATGTAGATCTTAAAACCGTTCTCATAAAGAGCGAGTCTAACGGGAAGGGCAATGGAGTATGTAGTTAAAATACCGTCTTTTTTTATGATACTTTTAATATCGCCAAAATACTCTTTCGACCATAAAACAGGATTTGCAGAGGGAGAAAAAGCGTCTTGATAAACAATGTCAAACTTCTCTTTTGGAAATCTTTTCAGATACTCTCTTGCATCGCCTAAAAAAAGCTCTATATGTAGATTTTCTTCATCATAAACCCCGTTTTTTACAAGATTTATAATGATATGCAAAATGTCATCAAACTCTTTTGGATAGTTGAAATTTAGCAGAGATCTCACTAAAGAGGCATCAAGTTCGGGTGAGAAAATATTTAGTTTAGAAGTAAGAGCATTTTTTTTATGATAGTAGATAGTCGCCAAACTATTAAACCCCAAACCAAAACAGATATCTAAAATATTTATCTCTTCTTGAACGCCCTTTACTTTAAAAGCAAGCTCTACGTGTTTGACAAGCGACTCATAAAGCGCACCGTCTTTCGTGGAGTGGTAATGTTCACCGTATTCTTTCGAGTATGCGGTATAGCTCCCATCTTCGCTTAATACCATTGAGTGAAGTTCATCGTTAAAATTTTTCATTAAACTTACTCTTGTTATGTTCTATCTCGTAGATTTATAGGATTTCTACTTGTATGAAAGATAGCCAAAATCATAATAATATCTTCATATTGTTCATATATTACAAGATGCGGGAATGTACCCATGAAAGTTTTTTGTGTTGTTTTTGTCTCAAATGGATATAAATTTGGGAATTTTAATATTTTATTGAATGTTTGCTCAAGATAGCTTATAAATTTTTTTTCTAATTTTGAAT
>CAIUZU010000371.1 GCA_903903705.1 uncultured Helicobacteraceae bacterium | reverse complement strand
CCCAAAATATCTCAAAGAAATTTTAGGAAAAGTTGCTACTAAAGATTATGAGTTTGGTGAGAGATTTAAAAGCGAGCTATTTTAGTGCTAAAAATCGCCGCTTTTTGCAACGATGCAGCCCCAAGTAACAATCTTGTATCCATCGTAAAAAAATATGAAAAAGAGTTTACATGGTACTTTTTTGCTTACAAAAACTCTCCTGCGTTTAGAATTTTTCAAGATGCGGGGCTTCATATCAGAGAGTTGCATGAAAAAAGCAACATAGAAGATCTGCTCAAAAATATCTCTGCCGATATTGTGATAGTCGGGACAAGCTGGCAAAACAGAACTCATTTGGAGTTTATAAAAAAAGCCAGAAAACTTCATATCCATTCAATTGCACTTTTGGAACACTGGGTAAATTATAGAGAGAGATTTGGCTATCCGCAAGATGGTTGGCAAGAAAATATAGCCGATTTTGTAACGCTCAATGATGAGGCTGGTTATGCCATGGCACAAAAACTTGGATTTTATAATGTCGTAAAACTTAGATTTGAAGCCCTTTTAGATGATATACAAAGATTTCAAACTTGCAAAAATGAAGAGGAAAACAGAGTTCTTTTTATCAGTGAACCCACAAAAAAAGTGGCGTCTACAACTTTTGGGGATGAAAACTTTTGGGGATTTAACGAATTTGAAGTATGTGAGGAAATCTGCAAAAATATGGATAAATTTTCAACTTCTGGTTTAACCGTAAGACTTCATCCATCCGATGAGGCACAAAAATATGACTTTCTTTTGCAAAAATATCCTAACCTTAGTATTGAAATAGAAAATCCGTATGAAACTCCCCTTATCGACTCACTTTGCAAAAATAGAGTCATCATCGGCATAGACGGATTTGTACTTTTTGAAGCGATGGTTCTTGGAAAACTCTCTATCTCTCTCCTTCCGTCTTCAAAAAGAGAGTGTGTCGTACCGATTTTTAAACAGAACAAAATCACGACTCTTGCAGGTTTAAAACTTACGGATTTTGAAATAAGAAGCTCTATAGATGAGATAAAGTCATTTGGTATTGATTTTGCTAGTATGGTTAAAAAAATAGCAAATGAGAAAAAATGAATGCTGCAGTAATCGGGTGCGGAAATATAGGCGGATTTTATGATACGCCCTCTTCAGACGCCATTTTAACCCATGCCCATGCATTTTTGGAGTCAAACAAAACAAAACTCATAGCATGCTGCGATACAAACAGAGATAATTTAGAGAAGTTTCGTAATATTTGGGGAAGAGATATTCATGCATATCTAAGCGTGAGAGAGATGCTTCAAAATGAAAAAATAGATATAGTCGCAATTGCTACAAACACGGCTTCGCACTATGAAATCTTGCAAGAAATTCTCACAAATACAAAAATAAAATATATTATCTGCGAAAAGCCTTTTGTCTCTAATGTCGATGAGTACGACAAAATATACACGTCTTTACATGAAAAAAGTCCAAATCTGCTTATTAATTTCATACGCTGTTTTGACCCTTCTATAAATAAAATAAAAAAACTCATAGAAGAGGAAAAACTGGGAAAAGTTTTGTGTTTTAGCTCAAAAGTAAACAAAGGACTTTATCACAACGGCTCACATGTACTCTCTCTTGTGGAACATCTTTTTGGAGAAATTACAGATTTTAAGGCTATGAATGCGACAATCTTTGAGGATGATGCTTACGGCTCTTTTTGGATGCATACCAAAATGGCAGATGGGGTTTTGACAAACTTTAACGAGAGCGAATTTTCTCTTTTTGAGATGGAAATCATCTTTGAAAAAGGTGTCGTAAAAATCCATAAATCCGGCTTTGACATAAAAGCCTACATAGCAAAAGAGTCTAAAAAAGTAAAAGGCACAAAAGAGCTGGCACTCTATAAAGAGTACCCAAACACTTTGCAATACTATGCAAAAAACTCTCTGAGCTTTTTACTAAAGAAAAACTCCAAAGAGCAGATGGAGTCTCATCTGAAGTTAAGCTATAAACTACTAAAAATCAAAGAAGATCTACTTCAAGGAGCATTATGAAACTTGCAATTAACGGCGGAGATAAGGTACGAAGTGAACCTTTTTGCGCTTATAACAATATAGGCAAAGAGGAAGAAGAGGCGGTTTTGAGGGTTTTAAGAAGTGGTAAACTCTCAACATATCTAGGTGCTTGGCACAATGATTTTTACGGAGGAGATGAAGTTAAGGCTCTAGAAAAAGAGTGGGCGGAGTATTTTGGCGTAAAGCATGCTATAAGCGTAAACTCTGCTACTTCAGGACTTATCTGTGCCATGGGGGCATGTGGCATCGAGGCTGGTGATGAAGTTATAGTCAGCCCATACACAATGTCGGCTTCAGCCATCGCACCTCTTTTTTACGGTGGTATTCCTGTATTTGCGGACATCGAAGAGGATACTTACTGTTTAGACCCAAAAAGCGTAGAGGCAAAGATTACCCCTCGCACTAAAGCTATCATTGTAGTGGATATCTTTGGGCAGCCTTATGATGTTGATGCCATCAATGCAATTGCGAAAAAACATAACTTAAAAATCATAGAAGATGCCGCTCAAGCTCCGGGAGCGAAATATAGGGAGAAATTTGCAGGAACACTGGGTGATATAGGCATATATTCGCTCAACTACCACAAACATATCCACTCGGGAGAAGGCGGTATCATAGTAACTGATGATGATAAACTAGCCGACAAACTGCAACTCATACGAAATCATGCGGAGTCGGTTATCGCAAACAAGGGTTTTGAGACTCCAAATGATTTGATAAATATGGTCGGTTTTAACTTCCGTATGACGGAGATCGAAGCTACCATTGCAAGAGAACAGCTGAAAAAGCTTCCTTTGCTTCTTGAGCAGCGAATAAAAAATGTAAACTACCTAAACGAAAAGTTAAAAAAGCTTGAGTTTATAAAAACAACAAAAATCAGAGCTAACTGCGTACACTCGTTTTATGTTCATCCGCTTGAACTTGATGCTGCGAAAGTTGGAGTTCATAGAGATATTTTCATAAAAGCCGTAAAAGCAGAACTTCCAAGATCCATCATGCGAGATGACAGCGATGTGCTGATGGGCTGTGGCTATGTAAAACCTATATATTTGCAACCCATCTTTGCCCAAAAAATAGCTTTTGGCTCAAAAGGCTATCCGTTTAATCTCTCAGACCAAACCTACCAAAAGGGCGATTGCCCTGTTTGCGAATCCCTCCATTTCGATAAACTCTTCACACATGAGCTTATGCGTCCACCTATGAGTAAAGAGGACATGGACGATGTAGTAAAAGCATTTGAGAAAGTTTGGGAAAATAAAGAGGAATTATTATGAAAAATCCATTTTTAGTCGGTAAAAATATATATCTAAGAGGCTTGACACTTGAAGATTGTGATGGCGATTATCCGCTTTGGCTAAATGATGAGACAATATGTCAATATAGCGAACATCATGTTTTTCCGTACTCAAGAGAGAATGCGCAAGAGTATATCTCAAATCTCTCTTTGCAAAAAGATAAGGTTATGTTGGCGATAGTGGATAAAAAGAGTGATAAACATATAGGCAATATCGCTATTTTTGCGATTTCACATTTGCATCGCAGTGCAGAATTTTCAATTATGATAGGCAATAAGGATTTTCAAGGAAAGGGCTACTCAAAAGAGGCTTCTTTGATGATGCTGGATCATGGTTTTAACACAATGAACCTTCATAGAATTTACAGCGGAACAATGCAGAATAATGAACCTATGAAGCATCTCTCGCTTGCACTTGGAATGAAGCAAGAGGGTGTTTTTAGGGATGAAGTCTATAAAAACGGAAAGTACCATGATACTATTAGATTTAGTATTTTAAAAGAAGAGTTTAATGCCGATATTGCATTGAACTAAAGGGGATTATAATGAAGCAGAGAGTTCCAAAAGAGATTCATCAAGAACGACTTAAAATGCACCATGCAAATGTGGAAAAACGCAAACTTTATTTTGATGAGGGTGGAAGTAGTTTTCGCAAAGAACTTCTTGAAGAGAGAAGTTGTCCTGCTTGTAAAGAGAGTCATGAGCAGTTTTTATTTTTTAAAGACGGCGGGAGACATGTGAGATGTGAAGTATGTGAAATGATATACTTAAATCCGGTCTTTAAAGATGAGCACTTAGAAAATCACTACCGTAATAACCATGATTGCCAAAGTGAGATAGTTTCAAACGATAGTGAGTTTTATACAAACATATATTCTAAAGGGCTTCGCTCCATTGAGAGTGTTGCGGTAAAAGGAAATATTCTTGATATAGGCTGTTCCGCAGGCGGTTTTTTAGATATCGCCAAAAAAAATGAGTGGCAAACATTTGGAGTAGAGCTAAACGAAAAAGAGGCTGCTTATGGGGTGTCAAAAGGTCATGAAATTTATAACGATTTGCTCTCAAATGTCAAGCTAGATACGAAAATGGATGCTATAACGCTTTGGGATGTTTTTGAGCATTTAAAAGACGGTGAAGCATATCTTAATGAAATGAAACCTCTGCTTAGTGATAATGGAGTTATTTTTTTACAGATACCCAGTGCCGACTCTTTGGCTGCAAAAATGCTTCAAGAAAAGTGCAATATGTTTGACGGGATAGAGCATGTGAACTTATACTCATTTAAAGCAGTAGAGAAGCTGGTGAAAAAATGCGGATTTAGCATAGAGTCGTTTGAGACAGTAATCTCTGAGATAGGAGTTATGAATAACTACTTAAGCTACCAAGATCCATACTTTGGCGACTCAACTCAAACTTCAATTTTGATATCTCAACCGCTGGACGAGGCGTGGATCCATAAAAACAAACTAGGCTATAAAATGCAGCTGGTCTTAAAGAAGAGATCATGAAATTCTGTACAAAATGTGTTATGCCGGACACTAAACCGGATCTTCATTTTGATGAGCATGGTGTGTGTGATGCATGCCGTTCCCAAAATACCAAAGATTTTCATATTGACTGGGATGAGAAAAAAAAAGAGTTTTTAGAAGTTGTAAAGCAACATAAAAAACATAAGCATTATGATTGTGTTATCGGTGTTAGCGGCGGAAAAGACTCCACATTTCAGGTAATTACCATCCTTGAAATGGGTTTAAATCCGCTCTGTGTATGCTTTGAGCCAACTATTCCGACAGAGATAGGTCGTCGTAATCTTGAAAATCTAAATAATCTTGGAGTAGATTTAATTCATATAAAAAGAAATCCAAAAATCTACAAATCAATGATAAAAGAGGCGACCGCAAGAGTTGGCGATTGTGAATGGCCAAACCATCTTGGGATTTTTACGACACCTGCTCATGTAGCAGTAAATTTCAACATACCGCTTCTTATCTGGGGCGAAAGCTCAGAGATAGAGTACGGTGGTCCTGCTGCAAGCAAAAACAATCCTTACCTTGATAGAAAATGGCTTGAGGAGTTTGGCGGACTGCTTGGAAATAGAGCTACCGATATGATAGGAGTTGATGGTATAAAAGAGAGAGATTTGGCACTCTATCTATATCCTGAAGATGAAGATGTGCATCATGTAGGAATAACTGGACTTTTTCTAGGCTACTACTTCAAGTGGGATTTAAGAAAAATAGTTGAAACTGCTAAAAAATATGGTTTTAGCACCTCAGACTCCAGAGTTGAAACGACATACGAAAATTTTGAAAATCTTGACTGTTATAGCAACCATGTACATGACTATTTAAAATATGTCAAATATGGATTTGGCAGAGCCAGCGACAACGCCTGCTTAGATGTAAGACTAGGGTACATTACCAGAGAAGAGGCTGTAAGATTAGTAAATAAATACGATGGGATTCCGCCCATGAAAGCTATCAATAAGTTTTTAAAATACACAGGGTTTACGAATGAAGAGTTTGATGCCATAGTTGACTCATTTACAAATAAAAAAGTTTTTAAAAGAGACTCTAACGGACGATTTTTAAAAGATATAGATGGCTCACTAATCAGAAAAGAAGAGTACATTGTCAGTTAATATTGTCATTATAGATTATGGCATGGGAAACTTACGCTCTGTTCAAAAAGCTTTTGAAAAAGTTGGTTTTTCTGCCATCATCACACGTGATTTTTTACAAATCCAGAAAGCTTCACATATAGTTTTACCGGGAGTCGGAGCTTTTGGCGATGCTATGACAAATCTAAACAACTTAGGATTAGTAGAACTTTTAAATACTCAGGTATTGGAGTATAAAAAACCATTTCTGGGGATCTGTCTGGGTATGCAGTTGCTAGCTAAAAAAGGGTATGAGTTTGGAGAGCATGACGGACTTGGATGGATTGATGCAAATGTTGTCCGCTTTAAAGACGATAACCTCAAGATACCTCATGTTGGATGGAACAATGTAGATTTTCACAACCCTAGCGTTTTATTTCAAGGCATACCCGATCATAGTGATTTTTACTTTGTTCACTCATATTATTTTGATGCACCCTCAACCTACGCTATAGGTTATTGTAACTACGGAGTAAAATTTGTCTGTGCAATCCAAAAAGAGAATATCTTTGCAACTCAGTTCCATCCGGAAAAGAGTCAAATACATGGGCTTAAAATAATAGAAAATTTTGCAAACTTTACAAAAGAGACACAATGTTAAAACATCGTCTTATCCCTTGTGTTTTGCTCAAAGATTGGCAGCTTGTAAAGAGTGTGCAGTTTGGCTCATTTCGTACTATCGGACATCCAACTGCAACAGTTCGTGTTTATAATGCCAGAAATGTGGATGAGTTGATAGTTCTTGATATAGATGCAAGCCTAAAGGGTGAACCAATCAATACGGAGATTATTACAGACATGGCAAATGAGTGTTTTATGCCTTTAACTATAGGCGGCGGCATAAAAACCATAGAGGATGTTTATGCTGTTTTAGGTGCAGGAGCAGATAAGATCTCTATAAACTCTCAGGCTATTAAAAACCCATATTTTATCAAAGAGATAGCAACTATTTTTGGTTCTCAATGTATCGTCTGTTCGATTGATATCAAAAAAATAGATGGACAATATAGAGTTTTTAACAAAAAAGAGGGGCTTCTTGACATCGACCCTTTAACACTTGCCAAAGAGTATGAGCGTCAGGGTGCAGGTGAAATTTTACTAACCTCTGTTGACCTTGAGGGAACTACGCTTGGGTATGATATAGAGCTTTTAAAACTATTTACCGATTCTCTTCATATCCCAATTATTATAAATGGAGGGATGGGAGTTCCACACCATGGCATTGAAGCTTTACAAAACGGCGCTGATGCTCTGGCTGCGGCTTATATATTTCACTTTACCCAGTACACACCACAAATGATAAAAGAAGAGTTAAAAAAATCAAACTATCCGGTAAGAGTATCATAAGGAAAAAACATGGAAGATATCACTACAAAAGCATTAAAAACATTTCAAAAAAATTTAGACTATTTTGAAAAAAACCATAAAGCGGTCTTTGATAAAATCAGCCTTTTAAATCTCCTCATAAATGAGGGGCAGTATACGGAAAAGTACGCTCTTGAGTATAAAGAAGAAGGCTATTTTGACATACTTGAACTCTCAAGCAATGAGTTTTTATATAAAGATAACAGCATTCAAGCAGCCCAAAGAATGGCTGATATTATAGACCTAAAAAGAGTCGGTGCCGTATTTAAAGGACAAAAATATATTTATGCCACAGAAGCCCAAGCCGATGCCATAGACAAAAGCGAGCTCTCCTTTCATAACTCTTTGTGGGCGACTATCAAGGTTATTAACTATGTGTCAAAATATGCTTCATCCGAAACAGAGTTGAACCGCACGCACAAAGTTATCTTTTTAGGCGTTGGTCTTGGACTTCATCTTCAAAATATCATAAAAAAACTAAACCCTCAAGTAGTTTTTATAAAAGAGAAAAATCTTGAAACCTTTCGTCTTTCACTTTTCGTTACAGATTATGAAGAGACACTAAAAAATCAGTTTGCATTTTTTTCACTTACGGATGATGAAGCGCAAGAGAGAGAGAATTTTTTAGAGTTTTTAAATAAAGGAAATAACTATAATCTTCATATCAAGCATGTTCCATTCACTACAGATTATCAGCTTGAACTACAAAGACTTCAATCACATGTTTTGTCGCAAAGCTACATAAATTATGGGTACAGTGCGATGCTTTTTAGATATATAAGCTCTCCTCGCTATTTAGCTCAAGGCTACTCTTTTTTAAATGTTAACAAATTTTATAGTGATAATATTTTCACGGGCAAGCCTGTACTTCTTCTTTTTTCAGGTCCATCTACTTCAAAAAATATTGACTGGGT
>CAIUZU010000370.1 GCA_903903705.1 uncultured Helicobacteraceae bacterium | reverse complement strand
TAAAATCTCTCTGCACTGGCTACAATGGAGACGCTTTTATGCCCTAAACTTAGAGATAGTTCCAATTGGCTTAAGCCTTTTCTTTTTCTGTACATTGCTACATTACGACCTATTATCTTATGTTTTTCTGCAATTTCAGTATCATTCATATAAATAGTCCTATAGCACTTAATTGTTATGCAAGGTTATCTTTTGTATGATTCTTAATCAATCGTTCATAGAGCTTGGTTCTATAGGGCTTTTTTTAAATTATCTATAAGGTTTCTACATATGTCTAAGACTACTAAAACACTATGGTTACTGGTTATTTCCTATATAATTTTATGTTGCATTTTAGGATTTTTAAAAATCAATAATTTGGGTTTAATAATGGCGGACAATTTGCCTATTGTTATTATTTCAGCAATTGGCATTCAGTTTTTAATTTATATTTTTAATAGCTTTATGTCTGGACTTAAAGATTAAAATAAAGGATTTTTATGAGTTTTTATGCTGCACAAGGTGCTATGATAGCTGTATCAGTAATGATAATAGGATTTATACTTTCCTATATTTTTAAATTAATGGGAATGATTTTTTTTAAAGGGAAAGAAAAAATTATAAATGTAGTTAATAATGATATGGAACCTTTTATAAACGAAAAAAGACAAGCCTTAAAAGAAGACAAGCTTTTAAAATTAGTAAATTTAAGAGACAGCGGAATTATTACGGAAGAAGAATATACTGAAAGAAGTAAAAAAATAAAGGAAAATTAATGATAAAAAGTTTAAATGAATCTAGACAGGCTATCTAAAAAAAAGGGCAAATAAAACAACGCCCCTGAGAATGAATCTCAATTTTTAGGAGTGTTGACAGATACATACGAGAAAGGCTTTTTTCGCAAAGTTTTAACCCGTTCCTTGATGAAAATTGGCGTGTTTTGATGCTTAAAAATGCAAACATTACGCCGCATATCACAAACGCTATCCAAAGGCTAATACATGATATGCAAAACTCCACGACTTACATAAAACCCGTTGTCAATAAAATCTACTTTTCAAAAGTTGCAAGTCTCAATATGAGAGCAAATTATGCACTTGATTTGCAAAAAACGATATACGAAAAAACTGCTTATCCGTCAAACAAAGGCGGATTTGAAAAAGCGTTTTTGGAGTATTTAAACACCGATAGCAAAGTTTTAAAGTTTATAAAAATACTTGAATATAAACATGATTTTGCAACGATAAGTTATTTCAGAGACGACGGGCTTATGGCTAGTTACTATCCTGATTTTATGGTTGAGACTGGCTTACATGTACATTTGGTCGAGACAAAATCCGACAAAGATTTAAAAGATGTCAATGTCAAGCAAAAGCAAAGAGCCACGCTTGATTTTGTAAGGCGGATAAATTCACTTGATGAAGAACTAAGAGACGCTAAAACTTGGAGTTATTTGCTTTTGGGTGAAACACAGTTTTACAGCCTTCAAAAAAGCGGTGCGGATATGGAGGATATCGCAAGAAGTGCTAAAATGAACGAGAGTTCTTTAAGCGGAAGCTTGTTTGATTATTAACTACTCATAAATTTGTTATACTATTCTCTTTACAACAGAGGTAAAACAGATGGAAAATTCTCCAAAAAAGATAAGGCTTGCTACCATTTGGCTTGATGGATGTTCTGGATGCCATATGTCTATACTCGATATGGATGAAAAACTTGTCGAGATTGCCCAGTATGTCGATGTCGTTTATAGTCCTTATGTCGATGCAAAAGAGTTTCCGCAAGATGTTGATCTAACCATCGTCGAGGGTGCGCTCAGTACGGATCACGATGTAGCTATGATAAAGAAGATAAGAGAGAACTCAAAGCTTATACTTGCTCTTGGAGATTGTGCGATTACGGGAAATATCTCGGCTATGAAAAATCTTTTCGGCAGTGATGCGGTTTTGCAAAAGGGTTATTTTGATTTGGCAGATATCAACGAGAGTAAAAAGTACCCCTCAAAGATCGTTCCAAAACTACTGGATAAAGTCTTGCCTCTGCATGAAGTCGTAAAAATAGACTATTTTCTTCCCGGCTGTCCTGTTCCTGCAGATGCCATCTACGAGATGTTAAAAGCGTTGATTGAGGGAAGAGAGATAAATATACATGAATTTACAAGGTTTGGAAAATGAAAACAATTGTAATAGATCCCGTAACTAGAATAGAGGGTCATGCTAAAATCACAATCAGCCTCAATGAAGACGGAAAAGTAGACGATGCAAAGATACATGTAACACAATACAGAGGGTTTGAGAAGTTTTGCGAAGGCAGAATGTACTCCGAGATGCCTGCTCTTACTGCCAGAACTTGCGGTATCTGCCCTGTTAGCCATGTTATAGCATCTACAAAAGCAATTGATGAGATTTTAGCCGTTACTCCGCCGCAAGCAGGAGTAAATATAAGAAAAATCATAAACTTAGCTCAAATACTCCAGTCTCATACGCTAAACTTTTTTCATCTCTCAAGCCCTGATTTTATCTACGGTTTTGACGCACCAAAAGAGGACAGAAATATCTTTAAGATGATGCAAACTCATCCGCAAATGGCAAGAGACGGTATAAATCTAAGAGCATTCGGACAAAAGATCATAGAAGAGTTGGGAGGAAAAAGAATCCATCCGACAGGTGTAGTCCCCGGCGGAGCAGCTCATAAAATCGAGTTATCTCAAAAAGAGATTATTTTAGCGCAGATTCCTGATATGCTAAAGATTGCTCAAGGTGCTTTGGAATTTTTTAAAACAAATCTACACAAGTTTCAAAAAGAGATAGACTCTTTTGCGGCATTTCCATCTCTATTTATGGCACTTACAAACAAAGATAAAACGCTTGAACATTATGATGGAACGCTCTGTTTTATGGATAGCGATGGAAATATCATTAAAGATGCTATTGAGCCGAGGGATTACAAAGAGTTTATCGGTGAAGCCGTAGAAGAAGATAGTTACCTAAAATCTCCATACTACAAACCGCTCGGTTATCCTCAAGGGATGTACAGAGTCGGACCATTGGCAAGACTAAATATCGCCTCTACATGTGGAACTCCTCTAGCAGATGAAGAGCTGAAAAAATTTAAAGCTCTTAATGGAGGAAAGCCTGTGCTAAACTCTTTTTACTACCATTATGCAAGGCTTATCGAAATCATATATACGATAGAGAAGATAGAAGAGCTGTTAAACGATGAGGAGACAATGCGCGAAAATGTAAAGGCAACCTCTAGCGTTAGCAAGACAAAAGGCGTGGGATGTTCTGAAGCACCCAGAGGAACACTCTTCCATGAGTATCATGTTACAAAAGATGGAGTTATAACGGGAGTGAACCTAATAATTGCGACCGGAAATAATAACCTTGCGATGAATGCAGGCGTAAAACAGGTCGCTCAGGCATTTGTGGATAGCAAAAATATTACAGACGGCGCGCTTAACAGAGTAGAAGCTGTTATAAGATGTTTTGATCCATGTTTGAGCTGTTCTACACATGCATTAGGGATTGTGTCTTCAAAAATAGAGATCGTTGACCATAACAAAAAGATAGTAAAAGTTATAGATAGAAGCTGATGCGAGTAGTTGTAGGGTATGGAAATGAGCTAAGAGGCGAAGATGCTTTTGGAGTCGATGTTATAAAAGAGCTAGAAAAATTTCATCTCAAAAATACAAAACTTATCTCAGCTTTTCAACTAACACCGGAGATAGTTTTAGAACTGCTTGAAGCTGATGAGATAATTTTTATAGATGCTTGCAACAATGAAAAAAATCATTACGCTCTCGCCTGTTCTTTAAGTGTGCAAAGTCGTTTTAACCTCAGCCATCACATATCACCAAAGACTATTGTCTATATGTTGGAGAGCTTATATGAGAAGCACCCAAACTTTTTTATCTACTCGATGATGACTAAGAGTTTTGATAATATAAAGAATGAAAATATATATAAAATGAGGATAGAACAAATCGTACACCACATAAGCAGCGCACAATAAGTTCTAGGATCTACTAAACATTCTTTTGTGAGCTCTTTTCAATCAAGCGAAGAACAATAGCCGAAATGTAAGGAATACTCTGGACTAAAAGCGTTAGAGAAAATATATAAACTTCTGTAATTCTCTGATGATTTGTCATGGTAAGCGCTATAAACGAACCTATAAGAAGTGTGGCTAAGATAATCTCATTTTTTATAGGATTCTCCAAAGACTTCTTGCTATTTCCGCCTTTTTCAGTTCTTACAAATGGCAGACGATCTTTTACAAATCCGTCATATACAGCTTTAAAAATAGTGAGTTGCAAACTCATAGCCGCAATAGCACCCAAAAGCGAGTGGTAAAAATCTGCTTTAACCCTTGTTCTATAAAGCACGAAAGAGTGAATAACATTTACCAAAAATGCAGTTAAAATCGGCACAGTAAGAGCAATTGTCGGGATTGTCACTCCAACAAATATGATTACCGGCACCCAGATAATATTTAGCACCGAAGTAACCGTTCCTAGTGCATCTGAGAGCCAAAAAAACCACCCCGTAATAAAATGGTGCTTTTGCGCACGAGTAAGCGTTTTTGAAGATGGTTTAAAGTGCGGCCAATGCTTTTTAAGAATCTGAATAGCTCCGTATGCCCAACGATGTCTTTGATTTTTAAACGCTTCGATTGTATCTGGAAGTAAGCCGTAACCGTATCTACGATTTGTATAGTGTCCGATATATCCTGCTTCAAAAAGTCTAAGCCCTAATTCACTATCTTCAACTATCGTATCGGTATTCCATTTGCCTACTTCATTGAATGCGCTAAGGCGTACCATAAGCATAGTCCCATGTGCTACGATTGCATTCTCTTCATTTCTCTCAACCATTCCAATATCAAAGAAACCTGCGTATTCAGCATTCATAGCAGTTTTAAGAAGCGACTCTTTTCCATCTCTGTGATCTTGTGGAGCTTGTACCAGTGCCACTTTAGGATCATCAAAAATAGGAACCAGTTCAACAAGCCAATTTGGGCTAATTACATAATCCGCATCTATAACCGCTAAGATATCAGCATCGGGGTTTATAAAATCAAGAGCTTTATTAAGTGCACCTGCCTTAAAGCCTGTACACTCAATGTCAAGATAAATAAACTTATCCCCAAGTTCCTCACACAAGGCTTTAATCGGTGCTTTATAGAAATCTTCAGGTGTATTGTTAATAATTACCAAAACCTCATAATTTGTATAATTTAATTTTGAGAGTGCTTCAAGAGTCTCTTTAAGAACATGAGGCAAGCTTTAATTTGAGTTGTTGGTTTTCTGAGATAATAGAGTAGCTATCTTTTGTTTCTGTGTCAGATGCTTCT
>CAIUZU010000369.1 GCA_903903705.1 uncultured Helicobacteraceae bacterium | reverse complement strand
GTCGACTTTATCTTTAGAGTCATAAAAAGTCTCTTCCGCAAAATATTGTCTAAGCGGCTCTCTGAGTGCTTCAAAAAAATATCTAAATCTTCCGATTACCGGATAGTTAATCAATAGCGCATGGCTTCTTTGCACATATTTGTCGTGAATATAGAGAAAAACCAGACCGATTAAACCGGCTAAAATAAAAAATTCTATGAAATTAGAAAACACATCCCATATAAAATCTAATATTTGCAACTAGAAGTCCTCTAGCAAAAGCGTCTGTTCCGTTTTGTCTTCTAGGTTTTTTACCCAGATAGTCCCATCTTTCATCTCGTTAGATCCGATTACTGCACAATATTTTACATTTTCCTTATCGGCTGCTTTTAGATGGTTTTTAAGATTTTTTGTTTTATAGTCAATTGAAACTACATCGCTGTTTCTCTTTTGATGTGCGATTTTAACAGCTAAATCGAGTGCTTCATCATCCATGGCGCCGATGTAATAACCCTCTTTTTTTCTCTCCGGCATGACGATAAGTTCCATCAATCTCTCAATACCCATAGCAAAGCCGACCGCAGGAGTAGGGCGTCCGTCTAAAAACTCAACGAGTCTGTCATATCTTCCACCGCCTGCAATTGCACTTTGGCTTCCTATGTTGTCGCTTACAAACTCAAATGCGGTTTTAGAGTAGTAGTCAAGCCCTCGAACTAGGTTTGTATCTACCTCATACTCGATGCCGTTATTTTCTAGAATTTTTTTAAGTGTATCAAAATCGTTACTGCATTCTGAACAAAGATTGTGCAGAAGCTTTGGAGCGCCTACATAAAGCTCCTGACATGAACCGTTCTTGCAATCAAGCACTCTGATCGGATTGGTATCTACTCTTCTGATACAATCTTCACAGATGTTGCCTACACACTCTTTTACAAATTTTATAAGTTTTTGGCGGTAAGGAGGCATACATGCATTGCAGCCAAGTGAGTTGAGCTGAAGTCTGTAACCGATACCGAGAGTTTTTAAAATATCGCTGACCATCATTATCATCGAAGCATCTTCATAAACGCTATCAACACCGAAGCTCTCGACTCCAAACTGATGAAACTGTCTCAAACGACCTTTTTGCGGTCTCTCATATCTAAACATTGCACCGTGATAGAAAAAGCGGTGAATTCCGCCTGCACGGTCAAGTTTTTTTTGTATAAAAGCACGAACCACTCCAGCAGTTCCCTCAGGACGAAGACAGACATCGTTTTCGCCTTTGTCGATAAACTGATACATCTCTTTGCCGACAATATCGCTTGATTCGCCTACAGAGCGTTTAAAAAGAGCAGTCTCTTCCAAAAGAGGGGTCTCAATAAAATGAAAACCGTATCTCTGAGCAATCTTTGTAGCAGTGCTTATAAAATATGTAAATCTCTCATAATCATCACTTAAAATATCATTCATCCCTCTTAGCGAACTAATCATCTTTTTCCTTTGCATACAGCGTTGTTTTTAAGTTTGAAAGAATACCATTTTTACCTTTATATTCTATTTTATGTTTTGCTTGAGAGTTTATGGTATCTTGTGTATATTATAAAGTTGCTTATGTAAAGTTTATTCAAAAAGTTGTGCGTGAGTGCCTATTCTTATGAGTTTTAGGTAATTCTCCTCTATCGTATATATTACAAGCAAATCGCCGCTTATGTGAAACTCTTTGTAGTTTTGAAAATTTCCTTTGAGATGATGGTCTAGTATAGTTTTTGATACTCTTTTAAAAATATCTTTGTCCTAAATAGTTTTAAACTTACTTTATAAACTCTTCTAGCGAGCAGGTCTCACCTTCCAAGTTTTTAGCTTCATTCATCGCTTTTATAGTAGT
>CAIUZU010000368.1 GCA_903903705.1 uncultured Helicobacteraceae bacterium | reverse complement strand
TATTTTGGATTTTGCATCCAATGATTATCTCGGGCTTGCACATAACAAAGATCTACATGATGCTACATGCAGAGTGCTTTCAGATATGCCTCTGCACAGCTCAAAAGCTTCACTTCTAGTTAACGGTTATCATCAGATTCACAAAGATTTTGAAGCTGCTTTATGTGAAGCAAACGGATTTGATGATGGAGTTATTTTAGGAAGCGGATTTAATGCAAATTTGGCTCTTATTGAATCACTCGTAAGAAGAGGCGATACTCTTTTTATGGATGAAAAGTATCACGCTTCAGGGGTTTTAGCAACAAGACTTAACGGGATGGATGTTAAATTTTTTGCACATAACGACATGAGAGAGTTGGTGGCGTTGCTTAGGGCATCTAATTCAAAGAGAAAAATAGTTGCGGTTGAGGGGATCTACTCCATGGACGGCGATCTTGTCTCAAAAGAGGTATTTGAGATCTGCGATACGCATGATGCTATATTGATAGTTGATGAGGCACATAGCAGCGGTGTTGTGGGCAAAAAACTTATGGGAGTTTTTGACTACTACGATATATCGATAAAACCAAACCATATAAAAATGGGAACACTGGGTAAGGCGTATGGGAGTTTTGGAGCGTTTATACTTGCATCTTCACATATCGTAGAGTATCTTATAAATCGTGCAAAACCAATTATTTACGCAACTTCGCTCTCTCTTTATGATACGCTTTTGGCGCACAATGCACTAAAATATATGTTAGAAAACGTAGAGTTGCTAAAGAGAGAGATTAAAGAGAGACAAGAGATTATTTATGAGGAGTTGGGAATTCGCATAGATGGTTTAATAGCTCCGATAGTTATCAATGATAATGAAAAAGTAATAGAAATCCGTGATACTCTAAAATCTATGGGCTATGCGGTCGGCGGCATAAGGCAGCCAACGGTTGAGCGTGCCATTATAAGAGTTATAGCAAGAGTTGGAATTAGTTGCGATAAGTTAAGAGAGCTGTGCATAAATTTAGCTAAAATAAAATAATGAATATCTCAAAACTTCAAATAACAATTGACAAAAAAAAGCTAGTGGATATCAGCTTTAATATCCCTTCTTCACTTGCTCTTGTCGGGCAAAGCGGAAGCGGTAAAAGTTTGACCATAAAAGCACTTCTTGGAATGCTGCCTCGAGGCATGGAGTTAGAGTTAAAACATGACAGCGGCTTTGAGCTAATCGCTGGGGAGAGTTTGGCGTTTGTGCCTCAAAACCCTTTTACGGCACTCTCTCCTCTTACAAAGATAAAAAAGCAGTTTTTTATTCCGCTGCCAAAAGTTGAGAAACTTTTTATGCAGGTGGGGCTTGATAGCGAACTTCTTGAGAGATTTCCGCCGGAGCTTTCAGGTGGACAGCTTCAAAGGGTGGTTATTGCCATGGCTCTAAGCCATGAGCCGAAGCTTATTTTGCTTGATGAGCCGACAACGGCGTTAGATCCAGATACTAGAGTAATGATTTTAACTTTATTAAAAACTCTTCAAAGCGAGTTTGGTTTTAAGATACTTTTTGTGACGCACGATATGAATTCTGCTAAAATTTTGTGTGAAGATATTTGTGTTATAAAAGAGGGCAGAGTTGTAGAGAGCGGAAAGATGGATAGCGTATTGCAAAATCCGTTCGCCGAGTATACAAAAATTTTAATCGATGCAAATTTTGCAAATAGGAAATTTAGAATATGAAATTTATAAAAAAACTATTTTTTACTACACTTTTTATTGGTCTTGTAGCTCCATTTTTGATACTTGGCTATTTTTTGAGTGAATTTAATTATGATATATCTTCACTTATTGAGTATAACCCTCCCGTTACGACAAGATTTTACGATAAAAACGGCGAGAAAATCGCAAATATTTTCGATAAAGAGCATAGATACTATGCGACATTTGATGAGATTCCGCCGAGAGTAGTAGAGGCTCTTTTGGCAATAGAAGATACTACTTTTTTTGAGCACTCCGGTATAAACGTAGATGCTATTTTTAGAGCAATTATAAAAGATGTTCAAGCCGGAAAGCTGGTTGAGGGCGCTAGTACGATTACTCAGCAACTTGTAAAAAACAGACTACTGAGCAGAGAGAAGAAGATATCAAGAAAGGTCAAAGAGGTTATCTATTCTCTTAGGGTAGAGGTAGCACTCACAAAAGAGGAGATACTTGAGAGATACTTAAATGAGATCTATTTCGGGCATGGATATTATGGTATAAAAACCGCAGCGGACGGTTATTTTCATAAAAAATTATCTGAACTCACTCTCAAAGAGATGGCAATTCTTGTAGGTTTGCCTAAAGCCCCAAGCACATATACGCCTACTAAAAATTATGAGATATCTATGGGCAGGGCAAACCGTGTAGTCTCAAGGATGTACGCTCTTGGCTGGATAGATGAAGAGATGCACAACCGTGCGCTTTTAGAAAAACCGATGGTTTTTGATGACACTCTTACGCAAAACAGTGCTCCTTTTGTAGTTGATGAAGTTTTAAGAAGAGCGGAAGAGTTTGGTATCCACGACATAAAAACCGGTGGTTATGAGATATACACAACGATAGATATGAGGCTTCAAGAGGCAGCCGGAGATTCACTTAAAAAAGCTTATGATATGTCTATTGCGAGAATGAAGAGTTATAAGATGGATGCTCAAGCTCTAGATGAGAAGATAAAGCTATTAAACGGTGCATTTGTTTCTCTAGACTCTAAAACAGGAGATATTTTAGCACTTGTAGGCAGTGTAGACTATCAAAAAAATTCATATAACAGAGCAACTCAGGGTCGCCGTCAACCGGGTTCTGCATTTAAGCCTTTTGTATATCAAGTTGCAATAGATTTGGGTTACTCGGGTGTAACGGAACTTGTTGACATTGCTAAAACATACACATACGAGAGGGACGGTGAATTGATTACGTGGCAGCCTAAAAATTATGAAGATGATTATCAGGGCATCCTAACACTTAGAGAAGCGCTAGTTCACTCAAGAAACCTTGCGACTATTAATCTTGTGAGCGATATCGGACTAGGGCAGGTTGTTAAAGAACTTAAGAAATTCGGTATTTCTAATATTCCTGAAAATCTCTCTCTTGCACTTGGAACTATCTCTCTATCGCCTTTGGATCTTGCAAAATTTTATACCTCCTTTTCAAATGAAGGAGTACAGGTTGAGCCTAATCTCATACGGTATATAGATAAAAAAGAGAAGAGAGTTTACGAAAAAAAGGAGAGTAGTAAATTTATTACTCAAAAAACACAGGCTTACATAATGACATCGATTTTAAAAGATGTTGTAGAGAGAGGAACAGGAAAACAGGCCAGAGTCGATGGAATAGAGATCGCAGGAAAAACAGGAACGACAAATATCAATGTTGATGCTTGGTTTGCAGGGTATTCGCCTACGGTGCAGAGTGTTGTTTGGTTTGGAAATGACGATAATACGCCTATGCATAGAATAGAGACGGGAGGCAGAATAGCCGGACCTGCTTTTGCAATGTATTATAAGCGATTGATTGAGCTGTATCCGCAGATTCAGAGAAAATTTGATGTCCCTGAGGGGATTATAGAAGTGGATGTAAACGGTAAAAAAGAGTGTTTTAGCGAGATCTCAAAGCCGCCCCGTGCCGAGGCGGGGGCTAATGCCGGAGAGAAACTGCTTTTTTAATACTCGTCACGAACGAGATTGTGACAGCGAAAACAAGCATGTTCTATGTAGGTGTAAGCTCTTTGAGCTTCCTCTCGGCGAACTATGCCTGATTGATTACGCTTATTTTCAATAGCATCTAAAATAATTTGTGCATTATGGCTTATGATTTGAGCACTCATGACGGCTTCACTTGCTTTATGTTTTTTGTTGGCAGGAAGCATTTCCGAAAACTTTTCTTTATTTCCAAGCAACTCTTGTGAATGTTGGGCAAAACGCTTAATCGCTTTTTCCACACCACTTTGATCACTTGAGATAAACCCTCTTTGAACCTCACGAAGATCTTCATTTAGAAGCAACATATTTGACTTCAAATCATACGCAGATAGTGATGTAAAGAGTAACGGCACTAAACTTATTAATACGCTTTTTTTAAACATTGGCTAAATCCTTAATTGTTATATTTTCAATTGTAGCATAATTTAATATTAGAATATAGTAAAATTAAAACTCCATTTGATATTTTAAATAGAAATTTCCCAAAGCATATTCGGCTTTTTGCTTCTAGAGATTGCCTAAGCTTATAGCGAGATAGCTGTTATAAGCTATGTAGCAGAGAATGAAAAAAGTTCCCATGGCTCTGCTAATTACGCCGTCTTTTTTTGGTTTAAATCCGTATGCCATTGCTAAGAGCATAACGCTAAGAAGAAGCATGATAATCCAATCTCTTTGCAGTACTTCAGACGGAATATTTTGCATAGGATTTATAACTGTAGCGATACCGATTACTGCAAGCAGGTTAAACATATTTGAGCCTACAACATTTCCTATAGCAATATCATGTTCTCCTTTTTTTGCGGCAATGACGGATGCGGCTAATTCAGGCAGTGATGTACCAAGTGCTACTATTGTCAGTCCGATGATAAGGTCACTTACTCCAAACTCATGAGCAACGCCCACGGCACCCCAGACCAGAATTCTTGAGCTAATGATTAATAAAACAAGACCGATGCCAACCCAGACAATCCCATCTTTTAAGCTCATGCTATGCTCTTTGAGTTCACTCTCCAACTCATCTTCTAAACTATCGCCTTTGCTTTTAATAGCAGCATAAATGGACCATCCGACAAGTGCAAAAAAAGCACCTAGCAGTATAATGCCCTCGATCATGGTTAGCGTACCATCTATAAGCAGATATCCGGTTACCAAAACAATTAAAATAAGGAGAGGAAGCTCTTTTTTTACTATTTTTGAGTGTACTACAATCGGCGAAACAAGGGCTGTAACACCTAATACAAGAGCTATATTTACTATGTTAGAACCTATCGCATTTCCAAGAGCAAGAGTTGGATTGTCTTCCATTGCAGCTACTGCCGATACTACCATCTCGGGTGCACTAGTTCCAAATCCGACTATCAAGACGCCGATAAGAAGAGTTGGCATGCCTAGATGTTTTGCCGTCGATGCCGCACCCTCTACAAATCTATCTGCACTCCAAACCAAGAGTATAAAACCGATAATAATTGCCAACGTAAAAAGAATCATATAGTACCTTGTATTTTAAAAATCAAAAAAAGTAAGAGAATAATTTTCTTCCTTTAGCGAAAAATTTAATGAAATGCTCTATTTAGTGCACAAAATAGTGCTTTTATGGAAGCCATTGCTATATCATTGTCAGCTCCTACACCAAAACATGAAAGTGTAGTATCAGACTGTATCTCGATGTAAGCTATGGCTTTTGCAGAACTTAGATGACCACAAGAGTGCTCATAGTATGAGTTGATGATAAAATTATTTTTATAGTTTTTCATCAGCGCATTTTTACATGCATCAACAGGACCGTTTCCCTCACCTTCAGAGACAATCTCTTGGCCGTTATAAATGTACGTTAAAGTACATTTTGAGATTCCTTTGACAGAAGCAAGAGTAAAATCAACTAAAGATATATGTTCTTTTATATTAAAATAGTTTTCATTGAAGATATCTAATATTTCTTCTGCACTAAGCTCTTGACCTTTCCTGTCGCTCACATCCTGAACAAGCTTTCCAACCTCTGGATGCATTGCTTTTGGAAGCTGATATCCAAAGTTTTTCTCTAAAATGTATGCAACTCCGCCTTTTCCTGATTGTGAGTTTATACGGATAATGCTCTCATAGCTTCTTCCGACATCCTCTGGATCTATAGGAAGATAAGGAACTTCCCAAAAAGCATCTCTGTTTGATTTTCTATGAGCCAAACCTTTATTGATGGCATCTTGGTGAGAACCTGAAAATGCGGTATAAACCAACTCTCCCACATATGGATGACGAGCATGAGTCTTCATCTCCGTACATCTCTCAACCACATCTAAAACCTCATTTACATTGCTAAAATCAAGATGAGAATCAACGCCTTGAGTAGTCATGTTAAGTGCAAGCGTTATAATGTCCACATTGCCTGTTCTCTCACCGTTACTTAAAAGTGTTCCCTCTACTCTGTCTGCGCCCGCCAAAAGTGCAAGCTCTGTTGCTGCAACACTTGTGCCTCTGTCGTTATGTGTATGCGTTGAGATAATTACATTTTCACGATTGTCCAAATGGTTGCTCATCCACTCTATCTGATCTGCATAGATATTGGGCGTTGCCATCTCTACCGTTGCAGGCAAGTTGATGATAACTTTTCTTTTATCGCTTATTCCCCATCTGGCAGTTACCGCATTTGAGATTTCTGCGGCATATTCAAGCTCAGTTCCTGTAAAACTCTCAGGTGAATACTCTAAGAAAAGCTCTCCTTTAAAATCTTTTTCATACTTTTTAACCAAATCTACACCCTCTAAAGCAAGTGCGATAATCTCTTCTCTTGATTTTTTAAAAACCATTTTTCTCTGTGCACTAGAAGTTGAGTTGTAAAGATGAACGGTTGCCTTTTTTACGCCCTCAAGTGCTTCAAAAGTTTTAGCGATTAAGTGCTCTCTTGCTTGAACCAAAACTTGAATTGTTACATCATCGGGAATTAGTTTGTCTTTAACCAAACGGCGTAAAAAGTCAAACTCAACTTTTGATGCAGAGGGAAATCCAACCTCTATCTCTTTAAATCCGATTTTGAGTAAGAGTGCGAAAAGTTCAAGTTTTTTGTTCATGTCCATTGGGTTGATAAGTGCTTGATTACCGTCACGTAAATCTACACTGCACCACTTAGGAGCTTTTGTTATGCTGTTGCTTGGCCATTTTCTATTTGGCAAATCTATTTTTGGGTAGGGACGATATTTCCCCTCTGGAATATTTTTCATGATATACCTTTAAACTTGAATTTCAATAATGCACTCTTACATACAATTATTGTGGCGCGAATTATAGCAAATTTGTGGTTAGTTGATTATTTTTAAAAGTGAAGTAATCCCGCAAAAAAAGCGGGATTTAAATTTTTTATAGTACTTTGTCTTTTTGTCTAGGGGCAAGCCTGAGAAAAAAGAGTAAAGCCGTTGTTAGCAGCTGTATGTTGTTTTGAACTCGTAAGCTGTCGGGCGTCTCTCATCCGGCCAGATTTGTCTTTCAAACATATAGTGTTGATAGTCTTCTATAAATGTATCCGTAAATACAGGTTTTAAGAACGCATTATCAGCGATAAGTGCTTCAGTTGCTTCACGAAGAGTATGAGGCATTTGAGGAATGCCTTTTTCACGAATTTCATCTAGGCTCAGTTCAAATAAATCCTCATCCATTGGACCAACCGGAACAGTTTTGTTTTTAATTCCGTCAAGTCCTGCCATCATCATTACCGCAAATGCAAGATATGGGCAAGAAGTTGAGTCTGGAAATCTCATCTCAATACGAGTAGCTTTTTCGCCGGCACCGTATGGGATACGGCAAGACGCCGAACGATTTTGCATAGAGTAAGTCAAAATTGAAGGAGCTTCAAGTCCCGGAATAAGTCTTTTGTAAGAGTTTGTTGATGGGTTAGTAAGTGCTGCAACCGCTTTTGCATGTTGGAAAATACCGCCGATATAGTGAAGAGCCATATCCGAGATATTAGCGTAGTTGCCCTCTTTGTAGAAAAGGTTTTTACCATCTTTCCATAGTGATTGGTGAACATGCATACCGTTTCCATTGTCACCGAAAAGTGGTTTTGGCATAAATGTTGCAGTTTTACCGTTTAGGTGAGCAACCATTTTAATTACATATTTTAGTTTTTGAACATTGTCCGCTGCACCGATGATGTCAGAGAAAACGATACCGATTTCGCCTTGACCTTGAGCAACTTCGTGGTGACCTAAAATAACTTCAAGTCCAACTTGCTCTAAAACTTGCATCATTTCAGCTCTTAGATCTACTTGTGTGTCAAGCGGAGCTACCGGAAAGTAACCGCCTTTTACACCACCACGGTGACCAGTGTTGTAACCGTCTTTGTAGCGAGTATTTGAGTTCCACTCGCCCTCTTCAGTGTCGATTTTGTATCCTGATTCGTTCATGTTGTCGATAAATCTTACATCGTCAAAAACAAAAAACTCATTTTCCGGTCCAAAATATGCAGCATCGGCAATACCTAAAGACTCAGCATGTTTAAGTGTTGCTTTTGCGATTGAACGAGGACATTTTTCATACATTTGACCTTTGTAAATGTCATAAACATCACAAAAAATAATTATGGTAGGATCTGCAGTAAAGGGGTCTAAAAACGCAGTTGGAACATCAGCTTTTAAAAGCATGTCAGATTTGTTAATCGGTTGCCATTTATCGATTGAAGAGCCGTCAAATGGGAATCCGTTTGTTAAGTTTCCTTCATTTATAGCACTTGCTCTGTATGTAACATGGTGCCATGTACCTTTTAAATCCGTAAATCTCAAATCTACGAATTGAACATCATTTTCTTCGCAAAAGGCAAAAAATTCTTCTATGTTGTTTACAAATTTCCCCATCTTAATAATCTCCTAAATTTTATTGGCAATAGTATACCCAAATCGGCTTCCTAAAAAAAAGAGCTAACTGCTTAAATTTTAAACAGTTATAAGGAAGTTTAGTTAAAGAGTTTAATCTCTCCACCTTGTTCGGCGTACATCATGAGATTTGCAATATTTACACTTCTGTCGCAAGATCTCTCAAGTTTTCTTAGACTTCCCAAAATTTTCACATAATCGATAGACAGCTCTTTCTCATCTATGATTTTATTAAGAATTTCTTTTTCAAGAACTGCAAAAAGATCATCATTCATGCTTTCTTCAACAAGCACTTTTCTGTAAATGTCCTCATAGTTACATTCATCCTGCTTACTAAAACACTCTAAAATATATTTTAAAGCATTTACGCTACTCTTATGCAGAAGCAAAATGCTAGGTTTAAATGATTCAAGATTGCATCCGCTACTTGTATGTTCACTCATTCTGCGTGCATATTTTTTTACGCCCTCTCCAATGCGAACAATCTCATTTGTCATTTTTAAATAGGATACTAAAAATCGAAGCTCTTTTGCCTCTGGTCCAAAAAGAGCAAATGTTTTGATAATCTCATTGTCGATATCATCGCCCTTTAACCCTATTTTATCAAGCTTAATTTCAACTTCTTTAAATTTAGCCGCATCAGAAGATTTAAAGGCTTCTAAAGAAAGTTCATCGGCAACTGTTATGTTTTCTAAAAGAAGAGAAATTTTCCCTCTTATTGTGCTTATTTTTTCATGATATTTTGTAGACATTTTCGCCCCTTATTTTTTATAATATTTTTTATATCAACCGAATTTACCGGTTATGTACTCTTCTGTCAGTCTCTCTCTGGGCGTAACAAAAATCTCCTCGGTACGACCAAGTTCTACAAGCTCTCCCAGATACATAAACCCTGTATAATCACTTACTCTTGCAGCCTGCTGCATATTGTGAGTTACTATTATGATTGAAACCCTCTCTCTAAGCTCGACAATCAGCTCTTCGATTCCGCCTGTCGAAATCGGGTCAAGTGCGGAAGTCGGTTCGTCAAAAAGTAAAACTTCAGGCTCAACCGCAATTGCTCTTGCTATGCAGAGTCTTTGCTGCTGTCCGCCCGACAAACCGTTTGCATCATGCTTTAGTCTATCTTTAACTTCTCCCCAAATCGCCGCATCTTGAAGTGCTTTTTCAACTCTTCCTTGAAGTTCGGTTTTGTTTTTTATCCCTTGAAGTCTCATTCCGTAAGCAACATTATCAAAAATGCTCATCGGAAAAGCCGTCGGTTTTTGAAAAATCATTCCTATTTGAATTCTAAGTTTGATGAGATCTTCTTTTGGGGTCAAGATATTCCTATCTTTAAAAATTATTTCACCCTCGTATTTGTTTCCCGGATAGAGATCATGTATGCGGTTGAAACTTCTAAGAAGTGTTGTTTTACCGCATCCTGATGGTCCTATAAGAGCCGTTATATTGTGTCTTGCAATAGGCATTGAGAGTTTTTTTATGCTCGGTGCATCCGCTTTTGCATAAGTAAATTCAAAATCTTTAACTTCTAGTGCTTTTGGTTCAGTTATCTCAACAATTGTTGCCATTATCTACCTTTTCGTTTTAATAAAAATAGTCGTCCGATTATATTTAGAGTCAAAATAAACATACTCAAAATAAATGCCGCTGCCCATCCAAGTTGCTGCCAGTCTTCATAAGGGCTTGTCGCATAGTTATATATGGTTACGGTTAGAGATGCCATCGGCTCATTCATATTTGTATTTAAAAAGTTATCATTAAATGAGGTAAAGAGAAGCGGTGCCGTTTCTCCTGCAACTCTAGCTACTCCGAGTAAAACACCGGTTAATATGCCGGCTTTTGCTCCACGGTAAACTACTTGAATAATCACTTTATACTTTGGTGCGCCAAGAGCAAAAGCGGCTTCACGCAGAGTTGACGGAACGAGTTGCAACATGTCATCGGTTGTTCTTAAAATAATCGGTATCATGATAATCGCAAGAGCAATAGAACCTGCCCATCCGCTAAAATGCCCCATTGGAGCAACAACGATTGCATAAACAAAAGCGCCGATAACTATGGATGGAGCCGACATCATGATGTCTGAGATGTCGCGTATAGTTTCTGCCATTTTGGATTTTAACCCATATTCGCTTAGGTATGTTCCTGCCAAAATCCCAAGCGGAACACCAAACAGTGCCGCATATGAGACAAGTATAAGCTGACCGATAAGAGCATGTTTTAAACCGCCATCGCTGTTTCCCGGAGGTGCTCCCTCGGCTGTAAAAATAGTGGTGCTAAGAGCTTCTAAACCGTTTGTAACTAAAACTCCTAGTATCCAAAGCAAAAAACCTATCCCAATAATTGCTGAGAGAGTAGATAGTGCCATTACTATTTCATTGATTAAAATTCTTTTTTGAGTGTGTGTCATGCGCCAACCCTTTTTCTACGAAGAAAGTAAAATTTTGCGATAGAGATAATCGTAAAACTGATAATTAAGAGCAGCAGGGACAACTCAAATAGAGATGAGTAGTAAAGTTCGCTATCAGCTTCTGCAAACTCATTTGCAAGTGTGACGGGAATTGAAGTTGCAGGGTCTCTTAAATCTGTAGAGATTTTATGAACATTCCCCATAACAAAAGTAACCGCCATCGTCTCACCGATTGCACGTCCGAGAGCTAAAATAAATGAACCGATAATCCCAGCTTTGGCATACGGAATGATGATATCTTTAATGACGTCCCATTTTGTTCCTCCAAGTGCATAAGCAGACTCTTTAAGTATATCGGGAGTCGTGTTCATGGCATCACGAGTTACTGCCGCCATAAAAGGAAGTATCATAATAGAGAGAACAATACCTGCGGTTAACATGCTGATTCCGACACCGCCAAAAGTATCACGAATAATAGGAACAAAGTAAAAAAGTCCCCACATGCCGTAGATGACGGATGGAATGGCTGCTAAAAGTTCGATGGATATGCCGACTGGAGTTTTAAGCTTTGCATGTGCTATCTCGCTTAAAAAGATTGCAATTCCTATAGCCACCGGAACAGCTAAAATCATTGCCAAAAAAGTTGAGACGACAGAGCCGTAAATTGCTGGAAGCGCACCGAATTTTTCTAAGTTTGGCGCCCATTTATCATCGGTTATAAATGAAAATCCAAAAGCTTTTATAGACTCTAAAGAGTGCTCAAAAAGAACTGCAAAGATCCAAGCAACCAGCAATAGTACGCCAAAAGCTATAAATTTTGTTGAATTGGCAAAAATTTTATCGACTATATTATTCAACTTTATACCCTTTTTTTTAAAAGTTTGCAATTTTA
>CAIUZU010000367.1 GCA_903903705.1 uncultured Helicobacteraceae bacterium | reverse complement strand
CCAAACACAAGAGAATAGACTAAAAACCATTTTGCCCTTATAGACTCTTTTAAATCCAAAAAAGCGATTAAATATAAATTTTTCACTGCTATCCTTTACTGCCCAAGTATCTGTTTTCTAATTTTAGGGTTAGCCATATGTTCACCTCTAAGCATTCTGAGTTTTACCTCGTCTATTTTAATAGTGTTTTCTTTAAAATTTTCATAAGCGCTAAATCCATAGTTCATGGGCGTTTTTTCGTTGATTGTAAAGTATGCCCCAATAACGCTGATATACTTATGCGTATCATTTGAAAAAACTTCAGCACTATCAATATCTAAATTTTTATCTTTTGCCCACAATATCAGACATCCTATATCATCAAAAGAGAGATTGTTTTTAGGAAGTTGGATCTTTGCTGTATGAACATTAGAAGATGGAAGCTGCATGTTGCACTTAGGGCATGATTTGTTATCATGGTCTGTCGCTTTCGAAGATGCTCCCTCTGATGAACTACAGCCGCTTATAAAAGAGATATAAAGAAGAGTAAGTGTAAAAAATAGAAATTTAAAACCTCTCATCTGATACCACTTTTCCTAAATCCATATATATCTGTCTGTTGACTAACTCTTGAACTTCTTCTAGTCTGTGAGTAACAAATAGAAGAACTTTTTCATCTTCATTCTTTTTCAAAAGCTTGTAAAAGTCATCTCTGGCTTTAGGATCAAGATTCGCGGTCGGTTCATCGTATATGATAATACTGCTTTTTTTTGCCAAACTGATAGCTATAAGTAGTTTTTGTTTCATACCGCCGCTTAGTTTAAAAAATGATTTATACAAATTAGATTTGATATCGAGCTTCATCTCATTTGCATAGTGCTCAATTAGCTCTTTGTCTATATCTGTGCTCATACAAACATATTGCATGAGTTCATCAATATTGAGCTTTATCGGGGGAGGAAGCTGCGGTACAAAACTGATGTTTTGCAACACTTTAACTCTATCGCTAATGGGATTTAGGCCATTAACCAAAACATCTCCCGAGTCCGGATGATAGTATCCTAAAATAGAGCGGATGAGAGTTGTTTTCCCTGCACCGTTTGCTCCCATCAAAGCGATAGAGTCGTTTTTGTTAAATCGGCAGCTCACGTTATCAAGAGAAATATGCGAACCGAATTTTTTTGTAAGATTTGAAATAGTTATCATTTTTTATACCAGATTTTTTAGTCTAAAATCAAATTTTAGCGCGTCTGCATGACAGACATCAATGCATCTTCCACAAAGTGTACAATCCGCTCCCGTAATATACTCTCTTGTGATTCCTCTCTCTTCTCTTTGTTTATCATATTTTGCTTTTGTTATTTCAAGCACTTGATTTTCAAAACAGACATCATGGCAAACCATACAGTGATCACAGTTGTCATTCCACTCTACTCTTAGAGCTGAAATTTTGCCTATATATCCGTAAGTAGTTCCGATCGGGCAGATATATGTACACCAAGCTCTTCGTGAGTAGAAAACCTCTAATGCAAAAATAACAACAACCCAGATAAGTGCTAAGCTCCAACCATAAGCTACAAATCTGCTAAGAATTCCGACAACATTGAATGTTTCAAAAACTAAGTAGCCGCTTGTAAATGAAAGAGCCAAAAACATACCCCAAAAAATATGTCTTACTCTATGATCAAATTTTCTCTCTTTGATAATTTTTTTGTGCACTAGCGTGTTGTGTATCTTCTCACCGATTTCACTGAGTATTCCATATGGGCATACCCAAGCGCAATAGCTTCTGCCGCCTACTAGAAGATAAAACAGAACAATAGTAGCTGTTCCAATTATCATATTGACCGGCAGCTCATGTGTAGCCAAAAAGAGCTCAATCGTAGTAAAAATATCAATGAGGTGAAAACCTAAAAATCTAGAACCGTTAAGTGTTCCCTCAAGCGTTTGAATATCAATTGAAAAAGATAGAAAAAAGAGTAAATGTATAGATATTACCAAAATCCATCTCTTCATTCTATAGCTAAAAAATTTCTTTCCATCTTTTGTCGTGTCAAAAAATGTAGACCAAAAAGTTGATTTACTTATGGTCTCTTTATTGTTCCATTTATCCATTTTAAAACTCCATTCGTTTTTAAACCTACAGTTACTTGTTTAACGCCTCACTAAGAGCAGGAAATGCTCCAATTTCATCAGCATATTTTTTCAGTTCTTCTTCGCTAATATTTATGAGGAGACCTTTCATGATAACATTCTCTTTTCTTCCGGCTTTAAACTCAATCAGATCTTTATGTATTTTTTCAGCACTTTGCCCATAAAGTTTTGGTCCCATTAACTTTCTGCCATCTTGCATTCCTGAGCCGTTTACACCGTGGCATGCAGCACATTTACTTTTATATTCGCTACTTACTTTTATGTGTCCGATATTTCCGGCTTTTTCTTTTAATGCGTCTAGCTGTTCTTGTTCTTTTTCTCTATCGCTTTTCTCTTGCGGAACTGCTGATGCTGGCTGTGCTACGCTTGTCGTTTTAGTCCCCATATCTTCAATAACTTTTGAGTGTTCTCCACCATGATAGGCTCTACCGTTTGAAGCCGTCCAAGCCATTATTGCAAAAATAACTATTGTTAAAATTCCTACTACTATATTTTTCATACTATTTTCTCATCTCTTTTATCATATTGTTAAATTGGTTTATTTCATTAGCCAACTCTCTTATCTCTTTATCATCCATTTGGCTGATAAGACCTTCCATTAAAACATTCTTTTTTGTACCTTTTTTAAATGCCGCAATTTTGTCAAATATGTAGTCTGAATCTTTTCCAAGCAGAGAAGGTCCAATAACGCCGTTTGCATAGTCATTATGACATGCGGAACACTTGATGATAAAATTTTTGCTAAACTGTTTTACCATCATAGAAACCTGAACTTTTTCATAAGGGCTTCTTACATGTATGTTTGCATCGACTGCTGTTCTTGGTTTCTCCTTGACTGATGCATCACTGTTGGCGTTGGTATTGTAATTTAAGTAATATGACTTACTTTGATTATCATCGCTCTCTTTTTGGGCTACTTTAATCTCAAGAGCATTTTCATTTTTAACAATTTCTATTTTTTGAGTTGCATCTGTTTTAGAAGGCAAAGAAACACTCTCTTTTGACTTATCTTTATTCTCGCCGCCATCACTACAACCGGTTAAAATAGCCAGTAATATGCTAGATGCGTAAAATAAACTCTTATACCCAGATCTTAAATTATTTATTCTCATTTATTATCCTTAATTTTTATTTGCATAGAATTGTGCATAAGTGACTCTTGGTTTTACCACAATAGAAGGAATTTTTGTTGGACAAACCTCTTGACATGCTCCACAACCGATACACCCGTCGTAAATTTCAGGTCTTTTTCCTCCGCCGGCATCAATAACCATAGCAATAGCACTAAGTGGATTAGGAATAGGGCACATGTCCGCACATAAAGTACACTGCTTTCCTTCGAATTGATCAAATTTTTCTAGTAATTTTTCTTCTAGCTCATGCTTGTTCATAACAGAGTTATTAAATTTATGCATTTTGTCATTATAGTCTTTAGGAACAGGCGTATTTGTCATAGCAATACAGGTATTTGGAAATTCTAGCACTGCTATTCCCATCTTTATATCTTCCGGTTTTTCGCAGTGGTGATCAAGTGCTCCACTCGGACATGCAAGTACACAAGGAACAGCACTACAAGCATAACATCCTCTCTCATTGGCATCGATATAAGGAGTACCGATACCATGACCCATACCAAAATCAGATAGTTTGATAGAGTGGTAAGGACAAACCTGCAGACATTGACCGCACTTTATACAGAGTGCCAAAAATTTCTTCTCATCTACTGCACCCGGTGGTCTTAGTCTATTTTCTGCTCTTAGTGTATAAGGAGAAAATACCATACCTCCGCCTAAAACAAGTCCAAGTACACCTAATGTAGAGTATTTTATAAACTCTCTTTTATCTGTTTTAACTTTTTCCATATTTATCCTCCTATTTTAACTATTGGTTTTTTGTCTTCAAGCAAAAAAAGCGGTTTTGAAAAAGGTGCTAATTTTGCTAAAAAGTTAAGCAAAGAGATAACCGGTGAGCCGTAAAAAAATTTTACGTTAGGATTGTAAATCCAAAGCTGATCCGCATATCGATAAACTCTATGCGGAGTGTCACCGATGTTATCACCATCTTTGTCAAATCCTTCGTAGTTATCCCAAAAATTTTCTCTTATATCGTTATTATAAGTTTTGCTTGCTGCACCGTCGTTTACAACATCTTCAATATTGCCCATTATCTTATTATTTTTAATAATATTGTCTTCACTTAATGAGTGAAAATGGAGTGCTTCAGAGTTATATAATATCTTATTATCTTCAATCCAGTTCTTCGTATCCGGCTCAAACGGAGATCTGTCTATGTACATGCCCTGAGCACAATATAAAACCGTGTTATTTTTCAAAGTAAAGTTTGTAACCTCTTTTAGTCCTATTCCCATACCGGTCGCACCTAGAGAACTCTTTATTATATTTCCGGTTGCTATTGTATCTTTTGAATACATAAAAAATATTCCAACAGAGTTGTATTTATAACTGTTGTTTATAACATTATTTTTACCGGCATACATAAAATGAAGCGAATATCTACAATATTCTCCGCTATTTTCTTCTATAGTATTTCCGTGGCTATACCAAACAACCATATCTCGTGAGCGAATAAGTGAGTTCTTTTTGACAATATTGTCATTACTGTACCAAAGCCTTAGTCCATCTCCTTTGAGTCCTAACTCAAAATTTTTAGATGTAATTTTATTGTTTGATATAATCGAATTTTTGACCATCTGCATATCTATACCAAATAGACAATCTTCTATAACACAATTACTTACCTCACACTGTTTTGCATCCGTTATTTTAATGGCAGCATCAAGGTTTTCATGTCTAGCACCGCTTCCAACAATTTTTAGATTTTTAAGTGTTACAAAAGAGCTTTTAACAATGATTACAGTTCCGTTTCCTTCTCCGTCAATTATAGCGCCATCTTCTTTGCCTATAATTGTTATGGGTTTATTTATAGTTAAATTACCTTTGTAAACTCCTGCGGGCAGTTTTAAGATAGAGCCTTCAGGAGCGTTGTCAATAGCCTCTTGGAGTACATTGGCACTCATGTGCGAGGTAAAAAAAACTATAATAAGAAAAAAAACTTTAAACATTTAAAAGCCTTTCTGTTTTGTTTACTTTGACATCTCTTTTAATGCTTTATTTTTTGCAAAAAAAGCAAGGAGGCTTAATAGACTGATAGCAACAATGAGGTAAAAACCAATTGTCGGATATGAGTGTGTGACAAATTGAGCTATTTTTCCATCACCAAATACTGTCGGCATAAATGGTTTGATTTTAAATGCACCCCAATCATGTAGATTATGCCCAAACCAGTACAACCAGTAGGAGTAATCGTTACATTCTGCTCCGTCAACTGATTACGGATTGATAAGTCATCTAGTGCACGATCATCGATTAACATTCCAATAGAATCGGTAACTTGATAGTCAACAAGAGTGCCATCATCATTGAACCGTTCACTATTTGCAAACCGTGAGTACTGACCATTCAATGTTTCAGGACTGATGTTGTACTGCATAATCAAGTGAGGGTACAAACTGTTCTAGTCAAATGAAACAACCCAGTCATGCTTGCCAACCTGAGGATCTTTTACATAAGCACCCTCGATCTGACGTTGCTTCAGTGTTAGCGCAGTATTTTCAATAACAATGTTTTTATCGTACAAGTAATTGTGGATGATTGTATCCCACATTCTCACAGTAGTTAAAGTATCAATGTAATTCACCTTGCCATCATATGCAATGGCAAAAACCTGTTCCAAAAGCTTCAATTTTTGATCTAGTCTATAAACTAAATCGACGTCTCGGATGTTATAGTTAATATAGTTACGGAAATCACCTTTGTAAAAATCATCCAACGTCTCGTAGCCGAGCTCATTGTAATCAAGTTTACGCTCACCTAGTTCTACAAACGCTATGTGATCCAGCTTGAAACTTTCTTGTTGTGAGAATGAAAACTTTTTATACAAAGACAAATAATCAAGAACATTAATTCCAACAGGTTGCTCAAGAACAACTTCATTACCCATAACATCAAATTTACGGGTTGTCATTATGCCCCAAGGTGATAGCTTTTTAACACTATAGTCACCCAAGACACGACGAATTCGATTGACGATGTATGGAATGTCAAAGAACT
>CAIUZU010000366.1 GCA_903903705.1 uncultured Helicobacteraceae bacterium | reverse complement strand
GTTCTTATGGACTATGGAAGCGGTGCTGTTATGGCTGTTCCTGCACATGATGAGAGAGATTTTGATTTTGCACAAAAATATGATTTGCCGATTCATGCCGTTATCAAACCTTTTAATGCGGAGTCTGATGATACAAAAGCATTTACCGAAATTGGAGAGCTTTTTAACTCTGAGTCGTTCAACGGATTAAACTCCAAAGATGCACAGGCAAAAATTATAGAGCATTTTGAAATGCTAAAAATAGGTACAAAGAAGATAAACTTCAAACTAAAAGACTGGGGAGTTTCACGTCAAAGATATTGGGGTGCGCCTATTCCTTTTGTTCACTGTGAGGACTGCGGTTTGGTAATGGAGAAAAAAGAGAATCTTCCTATCGCTCTTCCTGAGGATATCGTAATCACCGGAGAGGGAAATCCTCTTGATAAACATCCGACTTGGAAGCACTGTAAATGTCCGACATGTGCAAAAGATGCTTTGCGTGAAACAGATACAATGGATACCTTTGTCGAGTCTTCTTGGTACTTTTTACGCTTTTGCGCATCACCTAAAAATTGGGAAGATGAGGCATTTTCAAAAGAGCAGATAGAGTACTGGATGTCGGTGGATCACTACATCGGCGGAATCGAACATGCGATTTTACATCTTTTGTATGCAAGATTTTTTACAAAAGTGTTCCGTGATTTGGGCTATATAAGTTTTGATGAACCGTTTGATAGACTTTTAACTCAAGGGATGGTGCTAAAAGACGGTGCTAAGATGAGCAAATCTAAAGGCAATACCGTAGATCCTGATGCGATTATAGAGAAGTACGGAGCAGATACGGCTAGACTTTTTATACTTTTTGCCGCACCTCCGACACAAGAACTTGAGTGGAATGACAGTGCCGTAGAGGGTGCGTACAGATTTATAAAAAGATTTTATGAGAGAAGTTCAAATATAACCAAAACAGACTCGATTCCTTCTATAGATCATGCCTCATTATCCAAAGAAGAGCAATTTGCAAGAAAAAAAGTGTATGAAGCTCTGGTTCGTGCGCAAGACGTTTACAATGAAAAGTATACTTTCAATACTATGATAGCAGGCGTGATGGAGGCGATGAATGCACTCAACGCTCAGTCAAACAGCGCTATCTGGAGTGAGGGATACTGGATACTTGCTTCAATCATGGAGCCTGTGATTCCGCATGTCTGCTCTGAGATAAGCAGCATATATTTTTCTCTCAAAAACTTAACTTCTCAAAGAGTTTTAGAAGAGGTTTTTGTTGAAAATGTTATCACGTTAGGCGTTTCTATCAACGGAAAAGCAAGAACTGAGATAGAAGTCGCAGTTGACGCTTCCAACGAAGATGTTATAAAAATCGCAAAAGAGAGTGCCGCAAAATGGCTGGAGGGGAAAACAATAGTCAAAGAGATTGTAGTTCCTAAAAAATTAGTCAATCTGGTAATCAAGGATTAGTTTGAAACGATTTTCAAATCTTAAAACGCTTTTATCGCTATTTTTGGCTCTTGTAATACTCGGCGGCTGCGGATATAAGCCGAGTGCCAAATTTGCCCGTGATATTGTGGGAGAGAAAGTTAGCACAAACGTAATTATTTCCTTGGAAGATCCGCAAAATACGGTTATGATAAAAGATGCGGTTGATAGAGCAGTGATTGAGGTTTTCCAAGCATCACTTGTGGACAGAACCGTCTCAGATAGCCATCTTGTTATAAAGCTTATCTCTCCCTCTTACTCGCCGATTATTTATGACGAAAACGGTTTTGTAACGGGATACAGAATGAGTGTAACGCTAAACATTATAAGACATGCCAAAGATGAGTCAAAAAGCTATAATACAAAAGGGTATCATGATTTTTCGGTTGCACCAAATGCGATTGTAACGGATCAGCAGAGATTTGAAGCGATTGAATTTGCTGCGCAAAGAGCCATAAATGCATTTGTAGCACAAGTTTCTGCACAGGGAG
>CAIUZU010000365.1 GCA_903903705.1 uncultured Helicobacteraceae bacterium | reverse complement strand
GTGTACAAAATGCGGATGTTTTTGGAAAAATTGTTTTAGCAAGCAGAACACTTAAGAGATGCCAAGATATAAAAGAAGAGCTCCCAAATGCTGATATAGAAGTAGCTTCGGTTGATGCAGACTCAACAGAAGAAGTTATAAAACTTATAAACTCATGCAAACCGAGCATTGTGATAAATGTTGCACTTCCTTATCAGGATTTAACGATTATGGATGCATGTATTGCTACAAAAACACCATACCTTGACACTGCAAACTATGAACATCCGGATGAGGCTAAGTTTGAGTATAAGCTTCAGTGGGCAAGAGACGAGAAGTTTAAAGAAGCAGGAATCATGGGACTTTTGGGAAGCGGTTTTGACCCAGGGGCAACGAACGTATTTTGTGCATACGCTCAAAAACACTACTTTGACGAGATTCATACTATAGATATACTTGATTGTAATGCAGGCGATCACGGTTATGCTTTTGCAACAAACTTTAATCCTGAGATAAATCTTCGTGAAGTCAGTGCAAACGGCAGATATTGGGAGAACGGTGAGTGGATAGAGACAAAACCTCTTGAAATCATGCAGGTTTGGGATTATCCTGAGGTTGGACCAAAAGATAGTTATCTGCTCTACCATGAAGAGATGGAGTCGTTGGTAAAGCATATCAAAGGACTAAAGCGCATAAGATTTTTTATGACATTCGGACAGAGCTATATAAAGCATATGGAAGTTCTGCAAAATGTCGGAATGTTGGGAATCGAGCCGGTTGAGCATAAGGGTATGATGATAACTCCGATAGAATTTTTAAAAACACTTCTGCCTGACCCTGCATCTTTGGGTTCAAGAACTAAAGGCAAGACAAATATCGGTATTGTCGCTGAGGGAATCAAAGACGGTAAAAAGAGAAAAATTTATATCTATCAAGTAAAAGATCATGAAGAGTGCTTCCGTGAAACTAACTCACAGGGTGTTTCATACACAACCGGAGTTCCGGCAATGATAGGCGCAAAACTTATGTTAAAAGGCATATGGAGCGGAGTGGGCGTCTTTAACATGGAACAGATGAATCCTGATCCGTTTATGGAAGAGATGAACACGCAAGGGCTTCCTTGGCAGATAAAAGAGCTAGAAGCGTAGTCGATGCAGAGTTTAGAAAAAATCGCTACACCATACTACATGTGCGAGGAGGCTCTTCTTCGCAAAAACTTAGAGCTTTTGGACTTTGTTCAAAAGCAAAGCGGAGCAAAAGTCATCCTAGCACTCAAGGGTTTTGCGATGTGGAGTACATTTCCACTTGTGAAACAGTATCTCAAAGGGTGTACCTCAAGCGGTCTGCATGAGGCACTTTTAGCACGAGAAGAGTTTGCAAAAGATGATAAAAATCTTGAAGTTCACACATACTCGCCGGCTTATAAAGATGAAGATATAGATGAGATAGCACGCATATCCAATCATATAGTTTTTAACTCGCCAAATCAGCTTTTCAAGTACTCAGATAGGGTAAAAAAGATAAATCCTGCCGTGAGTTTATCTTTAAGAATAAACCCTGAACAGTCATCATCTCCAAAAGATATCTACAATCCTTGCGGACTTTACAGCCGTCTGGGGACAACGCTTGCAAATTTTGACGAGAGAGTTTTAGAACATATCGACGGGCTTAATTTTCATGCACTTTGCGAACAGGATGTTGATGCGCTTGAAGAGGTTTTAGAGGCATTTGAAGCAAAGTTTTCAAAGTACTTTAAAGGCATGAAGTACATCAACTTCGGCGGCGGTCATCATATAACTAAAAAAGGTTATGATGTTGATAAGCTCATCAATATCATTAAAGCCTTTAGAGCAAAATACGGTGTTGAAGTTTACCTAGAACCGGGAGAAGCGGTAGGTTGGCAGACGGGCGAGCTTGTGAGCAGTGTGCTTGATATCGTCCATAACGGTATGGATATCGCCATTTTAGACACTTCGGCGGAGGCTCACATGCCAGACACTCTTGCCATGCCTTATCGTGCGATGGTGCGAGGAAGTGGCGAGGCTGGAGAGAAAAAACATACTTACAGATTTGGCGGAAACACCTGTCTGGCAGGTGACATCATGGGAGATTACTCTTTTGATGAGCCTCTAAAAATCGGTGATAAAGTGATTTTTGAAGACCAAATCCACTATACATTTGTAAAAAACACTACATTTAACGGTATTAAATTACCATCACTTGTTATAAAAAGAGAAGATGGAAGCATAGATCTTATAAAAGAGTTTGGATATCAAGATTACAGAAATAGACTTTCATAAAGGAAAATAAAATGCAAGAAGATAAGCAAAGATGGAATGAGAGATATTTAGATAACCCGATGCCGCAAAGTGTTTCTCCTTTGCTAGAGAAGTACATTTCACATGCAAAAGTGGGGCAGGCTATAGATGTGGCTTGCGGAACAGGTAGAAATACACATTTTTTGGCAAATTTAGGCTTTTTGGTTGATGCCGTAGATATTTCTGATTATGCACTTGATAAAGTTAAAAACAGTGCAATGATTACCAAAATAGATGCAGATATAGATAAATATAATTTGGCACCAAATAGATATGATTTGATTGTAAATGTAAATTATTTAAATCGACGTTTAGTTTCGCAGATGAAAGATGCTCTTTGTAGTGGTGGCGTTTTGATGTTTGAAACTTTTATAGTAGCTCATGGTGATTTTCATATTCCTACCACAAATTTAGATTATCTTTTAAGAAAGAATGAGCTTCTACACTCTTTTATAGGACTTGATATAATTTACTATGAAGAGAAAATCGATATAAACCTGAGAGGCGAGAAGGTAAAGGTAGCCTCTTTAGTGGCTAAAAAGGTATAATAGAACTACAAAAGTTGCCGAAGAAAACCATTTTCTTCGGCATAAATTTGCTTTTAACTTCTAAACTCGTTAATGCGAGAATCAAGCAAATGAGCTACTTCAAGTAAGCGTTTAGAGTCATTTTCTATGCTGATAACTCTCTCTCTGTTTGAAGAAGAGTGATGGTTTATTTCACCTATTTTACCTATGATTTCATCCGTATGTTTTACTATCATCTCAGAATCTTGAACAGATTTAATCGCGACTTCTATAGAGTGTTTCATTTCTGAAGATGTATAATTTATTTTTTCTTCAACATCTTTTGAGATTGTTGTTAGTTTTTCCATGCCTTTAGCATTTTCATTCATTTTATCACTTACATCATTAATTGATTGAACGATTGTGCTGACACTCATTTCTATTTCAGATAGTGATTTTTGCGTTCTCTCAGCCAGTTTTCTAACCTCGTCTGCAACAACGGCAAAACCGCGTCCGTGTTCACCTGCACGTGCCGCCTCTATAGCCGCATTAAGTGCTAGAAGATTTGTCTGTTCAGCTATATCTTTGATTACGAGTAAAACACTCTTTACCTGATCTGCATCTTGTTTTAGATGGATTAATTGACCGGAAAGTTCATTTTCTACTTCTATAAATATAGCAACTTCATTAACAAGCTGATCCAATGCCTCTTTTGATGAATCTAAGTTTAAATTAGCTTGTGAAACTTTTTGTTGAGTTTCTCTTGCCATGGCGATAGATTTATCAAGAATATCTTTAATAGATTTGCTTTTATGTGTAGTATCTAAAACTATAGCGCTCTCTTCTTCTATGCTTTTATGGATCGAATGTGAAGACTCTGTTATTGTGTTTGCAATGGAAACATTTTCTTTGCCTAGAGACTTAGCATCATTAATTGTATCCTGTATTGTGCTTACAAAGTCATTTACTGCATAAGCCGACTGAGCAAACTCATTTTCACGTAAAACTTCTATTCTTCTGGTTAAATCTTTGTCTCCGTCTACAAGAGCACGAATTCGAGAACGCAGCTCATCTAAAGGTGTAATGACCTCTTTTCCAAAAAAAACGCTAATAATAACGGCAAACGTAATAAATACTATCATAAGCGTAATGAGTAAAATCATTTTTGTGCTATTTATCTGCTCATCATTTGAATCAAGGGAGATAACAAGATTCATAACTCCGAGTATATCTCCCTCTTTTGCGTTAGCATGGCATGAGAGGCAGCTTGCATCTGCTACCATCGGATTTAGAAGCTGAATGGAGTGATGGTTTTTTTCTATTTTTTCAATAGTTTTAGGTTTTCTATCGGCAAAAACCTCTCTAATC
>CAIUZU010000364.1 GCA_903903705.1 uncultured Helicobacteraceae bacterium | reverse complement strand
GAGAAAAAAATAGAGCAAAAAAGCAATAAAATTGTTGCACAAGAGAAAAAAATAGCGCCTATTATGCAAGAGACTGTAAAAGAGGTTGAAGAAGAGATTGACGTACCGACATATTTAAGAAAAGAAGAACCTCTTAAGCCTAAACCGCAGCCATCAAAAACAGCACAACACAATATTATAGAGTTAGTTCAAGAGATAAAAGAGCAAAAAAATGCCATAGTAGTTGAAGAGTTGGAGGAGAATGCAAAACTGCTCGCTTCCATAGAAAAGGGTGCGGTTGAAAAGCCTAAAAACTTTACTCTTCCCTCAGTTGATTTTTTACAAAAACCAAATACAAAAGCTCACAGCGTCGATGAGAGTGAGCTTGATGGCAAGATAAAATTTCTTATAGAAAAACTGGCACACTTTAAGATAGACGGAGATGTTGTAAGAACCTATGCAGGACCTGTTGTTTCAACATTTGAGTTTAAACCTGCCGCAAATGTAAAAGTTTCAAGGATTTTAAACCTTCAAGATGATTTGGCAATGGCGCTAAGCGCAGAGAGCATCCGTATTCAAGCCCCAATCCCCGGCAAAGATGTTGTAGGTATTGAGATACCAAATGCAACTGTAGATACTATATACTTAAGAGATTTGCTAGACAGCAAGTTATTTAAAGAGTCATCATCTCCGCTGACTATTGTTTTAGGTAAAGACATAGTCGGCAAACCCTTTATAACCGATCTTAAAAAGCTTCCGCATCTTCTTATCGCAGGAACAACGGGAAGCGGCAAAAGTGTGGGTATTAATGCCATGATACTTTCTCTTTTATATAAAAATTCACCAGATCAGCTCAGACTTCTTATGATTGACCCAAAAATGCTTGAATTTTCTATCTATAACGATATTCCGCATCTCTTGACTCCCGTGATTACAAAGGCTAAACAGGCGATTGTAGCTCTGAACAACATGGTTTATGAGATGGAGAGACGATACTCTCTCATGAGTGAAAACAGAACGAAAAACATAGAGAGCTATAACGAAAAAGTTAAAAAAGAGGGCGGCGAGCATCTTCCTTATATTGTTGTCATTATAGACGAGTTGGCGGATTTGATGATGACGAGCGGAAAAGATGTGGAGTACTCCATCGCAAGACTTGCACAGATGGCAAGAGCTTCCGGAATTCACCTAGTTGTAGCAACTCAGCGACCTTCGGTTGATGTTGTAACAGGGCTTATCAAAGCAAATCTTCCGTCTCGTATATCATATAGAGTAGGGCAGAAAGTAGACTCTAAAATTATACTTGACCAACAAGGTGCAGAGTCGCTTCTAGGCAAAGGCGATATGCTCTTTACTCCTCCGGGTTCAACAGGGTTGGTGCGTCTTCATGCTCCTTGGAGTACGGAAGAGGAGATAGAAAAAATCGTCAACTTCATCAAATCGCAAAGAGCGCCTAACTATGATAAGCGTTTTTTAATTGAAGAGAGTGAAAACAGCTACTCTTCATCGGGTGATACTTACGAAGAGCTAGACCCTCTTTTTGATGAGGCAAAAAATGTTATCTTAACAGATAGAAAAACCTCCATTTCCTATCTTCAGAGAAAACTTCAAATCGGTTATAACAAATCTGCAAGACTTATTGAACAGCTGGAAAATGAGGGGATACTCTCTTCGCCAAATTCAAAAGGTATCCGCGATATTCTTTAATGGCGGTACCGTACTTTATCTTTACCAAATTTGCCAACTCATTTAGTGTACATGTAAAGAATTTAGAAGAGCTTTGCGTAGAGCAAATTCGAGATATAGAGGCTTTTGTCAGTGCAAGAAAAGGTATCTTTGATTTCAACTCCTATACATTTGCTATTCAAAAAAGATTGGAATTTAACGAGTTTGTTTCACTTGTTCAACGCACTTCACTAGAAGCTACATGCGAAGAAAAAATCATAAATATACAGCAAAGAGAGAGAGTGGAGTTTGGAAAATACAAAGGAATGCTCTATTGTGACCTTCCAGACTCATATCTGTTGTGGCTAAAAAGTAACTATATGGGAAAAGATAGGGATATTGTCGAGGCAGAGTTGAAGTTTAGATCTATGTAATGAAGTATGCCGATACTTTAAGGTAAAAGCTTTTATACTTAATCGAATATAAAAATGTGTACCAAAATAAAGGAATTCATATTATGCCGTATGCAATAAAAAAAATTGAGTGGCGTAAAATTTTCGATAGTGCGCCTGACCCTATTTTTCTTCATGATAAAGATTTTCGTCTCATCCTTGCCAACCGTGCCTACTTTGAGTGTGCGGGCATAAGTGAAGAAGAAGCAATTGGAAAGCTGTATTGGGAAGTTTTTCCCAAAGGCTCCGGTCCGATGAAGTCGTGTCTGAATGCTATAGAGGGAGAATGTAACAAAGAGGAAGGGAAGAAGAGATTCGTTTACCCGATGGTAGAGCATTTCTTTCTCGAAGTATTTGCATCACAGATGAGACTGGAAGCAATCACTACAGCCGTCATAATCTGACAAATATCACGACCATAGTACAAGCACAAGAGCGGATTGAAAAGCTTAGCCGCCTGTATCGTATGATTTCTTTCGGAAATCAAGCTCTTGTGCGAGCCAAGGATGAAGCCTCGCTTGCGCAGGCAATGTGCGATGCGTTGGTTGAATATGGAGGTTACCGCACCGCATGGGTAGGACTGAGGGGCGACGATGTGAAGAAATTGATTCACCCATTGGCGGCAAAGGGAATCACAATCGGTAAACTTAGAAAGTTAGAGTTGACATGGGAGGATAATGAGCACGGTCAAGCGCCTACGGGAACCTGCATCCGCAGTGGAAAACTTGTCCGCCACCGTAATCTTGTGGATGAAGTACCGCACTCTATTCTTCCGATTACCTTGGAGCTGGGCGTTGTCGAATCGTTGTCTCTTCCGCTCATTGTTGCCGAAAAAATCATCGGTGCCATGACGGTTAGTGCAACGCAACACAGTCAGCTAGGAGAGGAAGAGGAGGCTCTGCTAATGGAAATGGCGGGCGATCTCGCCTTTGGTATCACTAAAATGCGTGATAACACTGAGCGTATCAACATTCTCGAAAAGCTTGAGGGAAGCTTAGACAATGCCGTTACCGCCATAGCCGCTACGGTTGAGATGAGAGATCCATATACGGCAGGGCATCAGAGAAGAGTTGCCAAGTTAGCCGCTGCAATCGCATCGGAAATGGGACTCTCGGCTGAGCAGATTGAGGGTGTTCGTATTGCCGGAATCGTTCATGATATAGGCAAGATTCATGTTCCAGCAGAAATCCTCTCCAATCCTTCAAAGCTTAGCGATGCGGAATTTTCCATTATAAAAACCCATCCTCAAGCCGGCTACGACATTCTCCGTACTATTGATTTTCCTTGGCCTGTTGCACAGATGATTCTCCAGCACCATGAAAAGATGGACGGTTCAGGATATCCAAACGGCTTAAAAGAGGAAGATATTTTGATTGAATCCAGAATCCTTTGTATAGCCGATGTCATTGAAGCGATGGCATCCCACCGTCCGTATCGACCCGGCTTCGGGATTTTCCCTGCTCTGCAGGAGATCTCACGTAATAAAGGGCGGTTGTATGATCAGGATGTCGTTAAAGCCGTAATGACACTGTTTTTGGAGAAAGGGTATGAGCTTTAAGATAACGGAATATGTCTATCTCTCTGTTTTAACCCTCTACTGAGCAATAAAATAAATGCCACAAGACTATGTGTTACTAAAATAAACACTTTTTAAATAAAATAGATAGCTTGTGTTTACTTTTGTAACATATATGTTTTACTGTTTACTTATTTAGTTATAATTTTCCATATTTAAAATACAGGAATAACAATGGCATTTATAGATGAGTATAAAACGCATATAGCACAAAGAGAAGAGTTGGGTGTTCCACCATTGCCGCTCTCAGCAGAGCAGACTGTAGCACTTGTTGAGATGATTAAAGCCGGTCAAGGCGACATGAGTCAAAATGTTGATCTTCTTACAAACCGTGTTTCACCCGGTGTTGATGATGCGGCATATGTAAAAGCTGCATTTCTAAATGATGTTGCATCAGAGAAGATTAGCATAAGTGCTATTTCAGCACCACAAGCTATAAAAATGATGGGCATGATGCTTGGCGGATACAATGTTAAACCTATGGTTGAAGCACTTACTTCAAAAAACAGCGAAGTTGTAGAGGCTGCAAAAGAGGCACTAAAACATACTCTGCTTGTTTACGATGCATTTAATGATGTAGAAGAGTTATATAAAGCAGGAAATGCGGCAGCCGTTGAAGTTATGAATTCATGGGCAAATGCTGAGTGGTTTACTTCAAAACCGTCACTTCCGGAAGCTATGACTCTTACTGTATTTAAAGTTGCCGGCGAGACAAATACGGATGATCTTTCTCCTGCATCTGAAGCATTTACTCGTTCAGATATTCCACTTCATGCAAATTCAATGCTAGTTGCAAAGATGGATAACCCAATCAACACTATCAAAAAACTAAAAGAAAAAGGTCACCCAATCGCTTATGTAGGCGACGTTGTGGGAACAGGAAGCTCAAGAAAATCTGGTGTTAACTCTGTTCAGTGGCACATGGGTGAAGATATAGACGGTGTTCCAAACAAGCGTACGGGCGGTGTAGTTCTGGGCGGAATCATCGCTCCTATTTTCTTTGCTACATGTGAAGACTCAGGCGCACTTCCTTTAGAACTTGATGTTGCAAATATGGAGATGGGTGATGTTGTCACAATCTATCCATACAAAGGTGAAGCGCATAAAGATGGTAAATGTATCGCTACTTTTAAACTAAATCCAAATACAATCGTTGATGAAGTTCGTGCAGGCGGTCGTATCCCGTTAATTATCGGTCGTGGTTTAACTGCTAAAGCGCGCGGTGTACTTGGTATGGGAGCTTCTGATGTATTTTTGACTGCTGAGCAACCTGCTGATACAGGTAAAGGTTATACTTTAGCTCAAAAAATGGTTGGTCGTGCATGCGGCGTGGCTGGTATTCGTCCAAATATGTATGTTGAGCCTGTAACTTCAACAGTTGGTTCTCAAGATACAACCGGACCAATGACAAGAGACGAAGTTGTTGAGCTTGCTGCTTTAGGTTTTAGTGCTGATTTAGTTATGCAGTCATTTTGCCATACCGCTGCGTATCCAAAGCCTTCAGATGTTGTTATGCACCATACGCTTCCTGATTTTATCTCTAAGCGTTCAGGCGTTGCTCTTCGTCCGGGTGATGGAGTTATCCACTCATGGTTGAACAGAATGGTTCTTCCGGACACTGTAGGAACAGGTGCAGACAGCCATACACGTTTTCCAATCGGTATATCTTTCCCAGGCGGTTCAGGTATAGTTGCATTTGCAGCTGTTACAGGTTCTATGCCGTTAACTATGCCGGAGTCGGTTCTTGTGCGTTTTAGCGGAGAGCTTCAACCAGGTATCACGCTTCGTGACTTGGTAAATGCTATTCCATATCAAGCTATCAAAGAGGGACTTTTGACGGTTGAGAAAAAAGATAAGAAAAACATTTTCAATGGTCGTATTTTAGAGATTGAAGGTCTTCCGAATCTTAAAGCGGAGCAAGCTTTTGAACTCTCAGACGCATCTGCTGAGAGAAGTGCGGCAGCATGTAGCGTTCTTTTAAACGAAGAGCCTGTAATTGAGTATCTAAAATCAAACGTTGCTCTTTTAGAGTCTATGATTGAAGCTGGATATGAAGACAAGAGAACGCTTAAACGTCGTATAGATAAGATGAATGAGTGGCTGGCTAATCCAACACTTATGAAGCCTGATGCTGATGCTGAGTATGCGGCTATTATAAATATAGATCTCAATCAGATAAAAGAGCCGATTTTAGCTTGTCCAAATGATCCGGATGATGTTGCAACTCTTAGTGAAGTTTTAGCAAGTGACCGTCCTACAAAGATTGACGAAGTGTTTGTCGGTTCATGTATGACAAATATCGGTCACTATCGTGCACTTGGTGAAGTTTTAAGAGGCGAGGGTGCCGTTCCAACAAGATTATGGGTTTGTCCTCCTACAAAAATGGATGAGAAGCAGTTGACTGAAGAGGGTTACTACTCTATATTTGGCGCCTCTGGTGCAAGAACTGAGATTCCGGGATGTTCACTTTGTATGGGAAATCAGGCACGTGTTGCTGATGGTGCAGTAGTTTTCTCAACTTCAACTCGTAACTTCGACAACCGTTTAGGTAAAGATACTAAGGTTTATTTAGGTTCTGCAGAACTTGCTGCCGTATGTGCAAAACTAGGTCGTTTACCGACTGCTGCAGAGTACAACGAGATTGTTCCTAAGAAGATAGCGGGCAAAGAGGCTAAGATATACAAATATCTAAACTTTAATCTCAT
>CAIUZU010000363.1 GCA_903903705.1 uncultured Helicobacteraceae bacterium | reverse complement strand
AGATAAAAAAAGTGCTAGTTCTAAATTTGCGTATGAATTAGAAAAATCAATTTTGTCGATTTTAGATAATCCGCTCAAATATAAACAATCTCTTTATTTTGATGACAAAAATATTAGAGATATGACATATAAAGGCTATACAGTGATTTATGAAATAAACTTTGAAAAAGAGTTAATTGAAATTTTCAAAATTTTTAATAGGAACAAGCCTCTATAACTCCACAACCCGCTCAAACATCTCTTTAATCTCCATCTCATGGCTTATCAAAAATATTTGTCGGTACTGCTCTTTGATAGTGTGAAAAGCTTCAAGTATTTCCATCCGCCTTGCCTCATCTTGACTTCCAAACACTTCATCAAATGCCAAAAATCCGATCGAGCTTGCACCGCTGAGTTCAGTGAGAGTTTTTGATATGGCAATCCTAAGAACTAGGTTAGCAAGATCTATCTCTCCGCCGCTAAAGCGTTCTATTGGGTATTTTTTGCCATCGTCGTAGATGAAAAAATCGAAGTCGTTGCTGACTTCTATGTGCTGATATTTTCCTTTTGTGATTTGAGAGTACATCTCTGAGGCGATGCTAGATATACGCGGAGCGACTTTTGCGTTTAGTTTTGTTTTGAACTCTGAGAGGCTTGTTTTTATCTTCTCATAGTCTCTCAAGTCATCTTTTTTAGTTTGGACTTTTTTTAGCTGTATTTCATTATTATCCAGTGCATTTTGTACCGTTTTTATCTCGCCCTCAATCTTTGCGATTTGCACTTTTATCTCATTGAGGAGTGCTGTTTTTGACTCTATGGTTTTGAGAATGCTCTCATGTTCTTCAAGCTGATGTTTATGCTTCACATCATCGTAGATTATGAGTTTAAACTCTGTTTCTTTGTTTTGACATGTAGTTTTTAATTCTTCTATTTTTTTAGTTACATTTTCTAAATCTGCTTTTACCAAAACTAGCCGCTTCAGCTCAGTTTCTAAGCTTAGAGAGTGTTTGTATTGCGCTTCTATTGCGGTGAGAGAGCTTTTGATGCTGTTATGCAGTTTTTCATCGTAGCCGTATTGCTCCAGCTCCTTTAGTTCCTCTTTGTTTTTAACCCCTTTTTGCTCAACATGTACAAAATATTCACGTGCATTTTTTAGGTCTTGAAGTTTGCTCTCAATAACTTTAATACTATTAATAAGCTCTGAAAACTCTTTCTCTTTTACTTTTGCTTCTGCCTCAAATGCAGCTTTTTGAGCCACTACATTTTGGAGCTGTTTTTGGTACTCATATATCTTTTTTTGGTGTGTCTCATTCACCGCACCGACAAGCGAGTTTATAACATTGTCATACTCTTCTATAAGCGGTCTTGTACATGTAGGACATGCCGACTCGCTTCCAAGTTCATGAAGTTTTGCGATTTTAGCGTTTGTGATATCTATCTGCTTTTGCTCAGCGGCTATCTCTGCTTTTAGCTCGTTTTCGATGGTGTGTTTAGAGCTTATGGTCTCTTGAAGTACAGCGATGCTTGTCTCTAGGCTTTTTGCGTTTAGTAGAAACTCGTTATAGTTTTCGCACGCTTTCTCCAGTGCATGAATGTCGGCTTTAGACTTTTTCCACTGCTCACTTAGCTGAACCTGCTCTTTTAAAATCCCATCTTTTTTCAGATGAAACTCTTTTAATTTATCTTGTTCTTTTAGTCTCTCTTGCAGGGTTGTGTACTCTATTTTTATAGGTGAGAGTTTTTTAAGTTCATCTTGTTTGTGCTCTAGCTCATGGAGTTCGGCGGTAAGTTTTACTTGGTTTAATATCTCTAAACTTTTAGAGTTTTTTAGAAGTTCAAGCTCAGAAAAAACTTTTTGTTTTTGCTCTTTTGTTTT
>CAIUZU010000362.1 GCA_903903705.1 uncultured Helicobacteraceae bacterium | reverse complement strand
TTCTGCATCAATGCGCTCTAGCAGGTTTTCATAAATTTCTTCAATAAGTGCTTTTAAATCGTTTTTTTCCATAATTGGCAATCCGTAAAAAATATTGTGTATTATACATTTTCAAGCATAAAGAATAGCTTTTTCGTTATATAAATCCATATAAGATTAGGTATTGTTTTGTTTCTAGTAAGAAGAGAAACCTTTAGGAGCACTACAAGAATTAAAGGTTGAAAATCCCCCCAGTTAAAGGATATTCAGTTTATTTTTTATATAATATCACATTCGACTATATGAGGAATTTAAATGCAACTAAGTTTTAGAATTAAACACTATTTTTTTAGTGCATTTCGTGAGTTGTTTGTCCACAACCATAGTTCACTTGAGTTTCGTGCCAGAGTATTTGCGCTTGTTATTTCTGCAAATGAAGATGTAAATGTTGAGAATTATATAGTTGTTAAAAAGTTCGGTATGGAAATTTACAAAGGTGATGAAGAGAGAGCAAACTTGTTGATGCTCTCTACAAAAGAACTTGTTAACAAAGTAAAAGAGAATAGCGAGTTTAGCATAGACACTCTTGTCTTAAATATTCAACGAGAATTAAAGAGAGTGCCAAGATATGCTAAAAAAATAGATTTAGATTCATTAAATGAGTTAGTTAGTTTTTCACATAATGAAGACACGATTGCTTATCAAAAAAATATTATAGAATTTTTAAATACCTTAAAAGAAGATACTCTTCATGAGAAAAAAGTGCAAATTATTAAGGATGAAGAAAAAATAGAGTCTAAATATTAAAATGGGACTTTTGTTTCATAGAAGACAAGGCGTTTTTAGGCGAATTGTTTTAATTTAGTTTAAACTTGCCAATCAGTGCTATTTTAGCTATCTTTATGTAGAATAACAAAAAAATAGATGGAAATTATATTTTAAAAAGAGGGTTTTATTATGAGTAATTGGGAACCGACAAGTTGGAGACAAAAGGCGATTGTGCAACAGCCGACTTATCAAAATAAAGATGAATTAGATAAAGTTTTAGCTGAGTTGAAAAATTATCCGCCGCTTGTTTTTGCAGGTGAAGCACGTTCGCTTAAGAGCCAATTGGCTAATGTTGTCGAAGGCAAGGCGTTTTTACTTCAAGGCGGAGATTGTGCTGAGAGTTTCAGCGAGTTTCATGCTCATAATATTCGTGACACCTTTAAAGCTGTTCTTCAAATGGCAGTAGTTATGACTTATGCAGGCGGAGTTCCGGTTGTAAAAGTGGGTCGTCTGGGCGGTCAGTTTGCAAAGCCTCGCTCAAGTGATACTGAGACTATTGGCGGTGTAACGCTTGATGCTTATCGCGGAGACATTATAAACGGTGTTGATTTTACACCGGAATCACGCATACCTGATCCTCAAAGAATGATAAAAGCTTACAACCAATCTGCTGCGACGTTAAACTTGCTTCGTGCATTTGCATCGGGCGGTTTGGCTGATTTACATGAGGTTCATAAGTGGAATTTGGACTTTACGCATCAGAGTGAAATAAGTAAAAAGTATGAAGATTTAGCTGAGGAGATTGGCAAATCTTTAAAGTTTATGGAAGCATGCGGAATTACATCAAAAACGCATAGAACGCTAAAAGAGACTGATTTTTATACTTCACATGAGGCACTTCTTCTTCCGTATGAAGAGGCGTTTACAAGAAGAGATTCTATAACTGGTGACTGGTATGATACCTCTGCACACATGTTATGGATTGGAGATAGAACTCGTCAGTTAGACGGTGCGCATGTCGAGTACATGAGAGGGATTAAAAACCCTATCGGTCTTAAAGCAGGTCCTTCTATGGATCCTGAAGATTTGATAAGACTTTGTGATATTTTAAATCCACAAAATGAAGCAGGTCGTTTAAATATCATCGTAAGAATGGGTGCGGACAAAGTTGCTGAGGGTATGCCGAAGCTCATCCGTGCGATTGAGCGTGAGGGCAAAAAAGTTCTTTGGAGCTGTGACCCTATGCATGGAAATACAATCAAATCATCAAATAACTTTAAAACTCGTCCGGTTGATGCTATTCTTACAGAAATGAAGCAGTTTTTTCAGGTTCATAAAGCTGAGGGTACGTTTGCAGGCGGAGTTCACTTAGAGATGACGGGTAAAAACGTAACCGAGTGTATAGGCGGTTCATTTATCGTAAGAGAAGAGGATCTAAGCTCTCGTTACCACACGCATTGTGACCCTCGCTTAAATGCGGATCAAGCCCTAGAGTTGGCGTTCCTAATCGCAGATACGCTAAAAGAAGCTCAAAAATAGTTAACGCACAAATGCGTTAACCGTTTATCTCTTCCTCTTTTAGTTGAATAGTTAATAACTCTTCAACTTTTTCTTCATACAACGCCTCAAGTTCTTCCAACTCTTTTGCCAATTGTGTAATGCCTATCTTCTCATAACATGTAGGGTTTGCCAAGCATATATTTTTCTCTTCAATTTTGGCTTCAAGTTCTTCTATCTCAAGCGGCAGTTTTTCTAGTGCGATTTTCTCTTTAAAAGTAAGTTTTATATCTTTTGGCTTGCTCTCTCTTACTTTTGACTCTACTTTTTGACTCTCTTTTTCCATCTCATTAAGCTCTTGCAACTCTTTTTCAAGTTCAAGATATTCGGAGTAGAGTTGATGGCTCTCTTCTATCTCTTTGTTTTCTTTAAATATAAAGAGTTTTTTCGCAATCTTATCGACAAAATATCTATCATGGCTTACGATAATTACTGCTCCGCTGAAGTTGGTTAACTGCTCTTCTAAAATATTGATAGTCGGAATATCCAAATCATTTGTAGGCTCATCAAGTATAAGAATATCAACATCTTTTGTAAAGAGCAGGGCAAGTGCAATACGGTTTTTCTCTCCGCCGCTGAGTATGCCTATCTTTTTATCTAAAAACTCTCGCGGAAAAAGAAAGTTTTTTAAGTATCCAAAAACATGAATATCACGACCTCTGACGCTTACACGGTCGCCGCCATGCGGGCAGAATGTTTCTATCAGGTTTCTCTCATCATCAAGCATTTCTCGGTGCTGATCAAAGTAGCCGATTTTAAACTCACCGCGTTTTATGCTTCCGCTTGTAGGTTCAATGCGACCTAAAAGAGTTTTTAGAAGTGTTGATTTGCCGCTTCCGTTTGGTCCGACAATGGCTATAACATCTTTTTGAAGAATTCTGGTAGTGAAATTTTTTAGAAGTTCCTTGTCTCCGAGCGTTAAACCTAGATTTTCAACTTCAAAAAGCATTTTTTGTCTGTTTACGCTTTTGTCACGGTTAAAATGCTTTGCTTCACGTTCTAGTTCAAGTGTCATTTTTCTGATTTTTGAAGGGTTTGTTTTGGCATCTTCTCTAAGAGACATAAGCCGTTCTTTGCGACCTTCGTTTCTTTTTAGTCTAGCTTTTACGCCTCTTGAAAACCACTCGTTTTCACGTTTTAAAATGGTGAGCAGAGTTTCATGCTGTTTCTCGAGAGTTCGCATGTACTCCTCTTTTTGAGTCAAATAGCTGCTGTATCCACCGCTATATTCTCTTATGGAACAATCCTCTACTTCAACGCTTTTTGTAGCTACCCTGTCTATGAAATATCTATCATGTGAGATAAAGACAAGAGTAAATTTCTCTTTTAAAAGCAGCTCTTCCAAAAATTCAACCATATATACATCAAGGTGGTTGGTAGGCTCATCAAGTAGCAAAACATCCGGTTTTTGAAGAAGCAAAGAGGCTAGGGCGACTCTTCTCTGTTCTCCTCCGCTTAAGAGTGCTACGGGTTTGTCTTCATACTGTACGAGATCAAAATGTTGGATAATTCTCTCTATTTTGTCATCTAAATTCCAAGCATTATGGTGTTCGATGTATCTAGAGAGCCTCTCATGTTCATCGATAAGAAGCCTATTCTCAAAGTCTTCGGATAGAAGAAGTGATAGTTCGTCATATCTTTTTTTTGCCTTGTTAAGCTCATCAAGTCCGGCTTCAACTGCTTCTCTAACGCTTTGCCCCTCTTTAAAATTGGGTTTTTGATCTAGCATTTTTATCTCTAGATTTTGTTTTGTGATTCTTTCTCCGGCATCTTGGTCGAGCGTACCGTTTACAATCTTCATCAGAGTAGATTTTCCGCTTCCGTTTTTTCCGATGATAACGATTCTTTCACCTTCGTCTACATGAAAATTTATATCCGTTAAAATTTTTTGCGCTTCATAATGTTTTGATATATTTAATAGGTCTATTAGTGCCATGTATTATTCTATTTTCCCTTGTTGATTATGTTGCATTATAGTATAAGTTTCATAAGAGTTAAATTTGAATATAATCTAGCAGTTTGAAAATAAAGGACTCAATAATGGTAACGATAACATCATACGGAGCAGCACAAACCGTAACAGGTTCATGTCATTTACTAAAAATAGGCTCCATAAAAATATTGATTGATTGCGGTATGTTCCAAGGCAACGGAGGAGAAGATAAAAACTATGTACCTTTTGACTTTGACCCTTCAAAAGTCAACTATCTTATCTTGACACATGCACATTTAGATCACATAGGCAGAGTGCCAAAACTTGTCAAAGATGGATTTCATGGCACAATAATTGCCACAGAAGCAACTTGTGAGATAGCAAAAATAATGCTTCTTGACAGTGCTTCAATACTTCAAGAAGAGTATAAAACAATAAGAAGAAAAGCTCGCAGACGAGGTGAAGAACAGAGTATATTAGAGCCGCTCTATACTCAAGAAGATGTAAAAGAAGTTTTTGCAAAAACATGGCGTACACTTGAATATTTTGAGGAACATAAGCTAAAACAGCATGTAAGAGTCTCTTTGGGGAATGCCGGTCATATTATGGGAAGTGCTTTCGTTATGATTGACTATCAAGAAGAGAATCAACATAAGCGAATTGTCTTCTCCGGAGATTTAGGTTCTCCTGAACGCTTAATTATTGATAGTCCGGATAACATCGGTGAGGCAGACTCTCTATTTATTGAGTCAACATATGGAGATCGCAAGCACAAGCCACTGGACGAAAGTATAGCGGAGTTTAAAGAGGTGGTTGCTTCAACGCTTAAGCATAACGGCAGTGTTCTTATTCCATCTTTTGCACTAGAGAGAACTCAGGAGATATTATGGTTGCTTCATGGGATGCATGACAACGGAGAGTTGCCGAAATGCCGTATTTTTCTTGATAGCCCGCTTGCTATTAAAGCTACAAAACTATATAACCGCTACCCAATACATTTGAGTGATGAGCTTGAATACTCAACAGGAAGCGGTAAAGATCCATTCTCGTTTGCATGGTTAGAACCTAGTACAACCAGAGAACAATCCATGTCTATAAACAGAGTAAAAGAGAAGTGCATCATTATAGCCGGAAGCGGCATGTGCAACGGCGGTCGTATTATGCATCACTTAAAGCATAGACTTTGGAATAAGAAAAATGCAATAGTTTTTGTCGGGTATCAAGTACCGGGAACATTAGGACGAAGTATAGTTGATGGCGAAAAGATGATTAAAATTTATGGAGAAGAGATAGCGGTAAAAGCAAAAATTTATACTATTAACGGCTTCTCTGCACATGCAGATCAGAGTGAGCTGATTGGCTGGATGCGACCTATTGAGGGGATAAAACATCTTTGCCTAATCCACGGTGAAACTGAAAAAATGGAAATTTTCGCCGATGCTATAAAGCGGGACTTAGGGCATGAGAGTCATATTATGGCTTATGGAATTTCTGTTAAGCTCTGATTTGATTCATAGCATAACTCTTTTGCCGTGTACCAGTCGGCTATACCTTGGTCATTATAGTGATACTCTCTTTGAGTTGCAGGAATAACGCTGTTTCTTAGATTTGAGCGGATGATGCCCATTACAATAAAAGAGAGCACCAAAGTAAGCAATGCTATAAAATAGTCATACATATACCATGCAGCCAAGCTTGATAGAATGGTAGTATATTGTAAAAACAGTTTCAATAAAAAAGAGATAGTTTTGCATTTTTTTGAATAAAGCTTTGGGGTAGGCTCAATCATCTCTATGTAATTATCTGACATACCGTTCTCCTTGAAAATATAATTGTATGATTGTAGCAAAAAAATATTAATTCAACTTGGACTAAATGTAGTTGAGTTGACCAGACTAATGTAAGTTGATATGATTTGCACTCATTAACTTTTTTTTGCTACCATTGCCTTGAAATTTTAAATTAAAGGATTCAAACGATGGCAAAACATCAGTTTCAGACAGAAGCAAATCAAATATTAAATCTAATGATACACTCGCTCTACTCAAATAAAGAGATATTTATCCGTGAGTTGGTTTCAAACGCATCGGATGCACTTGATAAGCTAAATATGCTGGTTTTAACAGATGATGCTTATAAAGGCGTAACCTTTTCGCCACGCATTGATATAGTTGCAAGTAAAGAGGCGAAAACGCTTACTATCAGAGACAGCGGTATCGGTATGAATGAGGAAGATCTCATGAATAACCTCGGTACCATTGCAAAATCAGGGACAAAAGCGTTTTTAGAAAATCTAACAGGAGATCAGAAAAAAGATTCAAATCTTATCGGTCAGTTCGGTGTAGGTTTTTACTCATGTTTTATGGTTGCACACAAAGTTGAAGTAACAACGAAAAAAGCAGCCCAAGAGAAAGCTTATCTGTGGACAAGCAAAGGTGATGGAGAGTTTGAGCTAGAAGAAGCTTTGATGGAAGGGCACGGAACTCAAATCGTTATGCACTTAAATGATGATGAGGGCGAATTTTTAGAGAGCTACAGAGTTGAAAATATCATAAAAAAATACTCTAACCATATACCTTTCCCAATTTTTATGGACAAAGAGAACTATATTCCTGCAAAAAAAGATGATGATGGCAAAGAGATAGAACCATCAAGAAATGAGATTGAAAATGTGCAGATTAACCGTGCAAATGCACTTTGGACAATTGCAAAAAGTGAGATAAAAGATGAAGAGTATAAAGATTTTTATAGCTCAATCGCTCATTCTTCAGAAGAGCCGCTTGCATGGATGCACAACAAAGCAGAAGGTGCTATAGAGTACACGACACTATTTTACATCCCATCAAAAGCACCGATGGATCTCTACAGAGTTGATTATCAAACAGGTATAAAACTCTACATCAACCGTGTATTTATTACAGATGATGAAAAAGAGCTAATGCCGACATATATGAGATTTTTACGCGGTGTTATTGATTCTAAAGATCTTCCGCTTAATGTTTCTCGTGAGATTTTACAATCAAATGCAGTTATGGCAAAAATCAAAAATGCTTCAGTTAAAAAGGTACTCTCAGAACTTGCAAAAATGGCAAAAAATGAGAAAGAGAAGTACAATACATTCTTCGCTCAGTTTGGAAATGTATTAAAAGAGGGACTCTACAGCGACTACGGCAATCGTGAAAAAATCATGGAGCTTATGAAGTTTAATACTCTTAATTCAGATGAAAAAGTGATGATAGAGGATTTTGTTAAAAATGTAGATGAAGCTAAAAAAGAGATTTACTACATAACCGGTAAAGCATCTCTCTCCATGCTTAAAAACTCGCCGTCTTTAGAGCGTTTCAAATCTCGCGGCATTGATGTTTTAGTGCTTAATGAAGAGGTTGATACTATCATATTCCCAATGGTAACTGAGTATAAAGAGTATAAGCTTATTTCTGTAGCGGATGCTAAGTTTGAAGAGAATGAAGATGATAAAAAAGCTCATGAAGAGAGCACAAAAGCATTTGAAGGCTTAACGAAAGAGCTTAAAGATATTTTAGGGGAGAGTGTAAAATCTGTTGAAGTTACTTTTGATTTGGTTGACTCTCCTGTAAAACTAAAAGAGGACAAAGAAGATCCATCTTTTATGATGGCTCAGATTATGAGACAGATGGGACAACATAGCGATGCTCCGGCTCCGGTATATATCTTACAGATAAATCCAAAGCATGAGCTTATTATAAAACTAAAAGATTCTGTTGATCAAAATCTAATCAGCGATGCAGCACATGTACTTTTAGATCAGGCAAAACTGTTTGATGGCAAAGAGATAGAAGATACTGCCGGTTTTATCCTAAGACTAAATAGAATCATTACAAAAGCTATCTAATAACTTTATGGTTGTGAGTGTATTCTAGTAGCACTCATAACCTTTTAAATGCTATTTTTCAATTCTAAATTATAAGAGAAAAACAAAGCTGTGGTATCATAGCTTTATGATTGATTATAGAGAAAAAAGAGAGCAGAAAAATGCTGAACTTCGCCGTAATATAGATAAATTGCTTGATGAGGGCAGTTTTTTTATTCAAAAAAATTTTGAGCATTTAGATATTTCGAATTATCGTTATCAAATCAATGAGGCAGTTTACGAACTCTATCTAGATGAAGAGACAATTAGTGAGCTTGTGAAAGATTATGTTGTTCAGATTTTAAAATCTAAAATAATTTTTTACAAACATATTCACGAATTAAAAAGAGATAATCTAGAGGGAATAGATTTGGATTATACGGATATAAGAAATTTGGCACATAAAAATTTAGGTGTTGCTCGAAATCTTCGTATTAAAGATGCTCAAAAACTCCTAGAGGCAATTATGTATGAGAGCAATCTAGATTATTTAAGATTATGCGTTAAGGCACTAGAAATCGGTGCAGTAAGGTTAAATCCGCTTTGTGCGTATGAGACGCTAAAGTTGATTGAGATTAAAAAATCTCTATAAACCTACGCTACGTTCTATTTTGAAATCGCTTGAGGATACTTTTTTTGAGGTGTTGCATCTTCATTTGCTGTCGGCACGACAAAAGCTAGTAAAATAAAAACAAGCGAAAAAATAATACTGCCCAAGATAGCAAGTATAATACTCATTTTAAAGTTTTCCATCTTCCGTTTAGTCCACTTTATTTAACTGGTTTGTAGTCATATATATCCAAAACTCTTTATGTGTATAACCTCTATTTAGAAAAAATATCTGCAAAATTGCAACTCTGTAGAGAGTTATTAGCATTTTTGCAAAAGGGATAAAGAGACTTAGGCTCACAAGCAGAGACTGCTCTTTATCTCCTTTAGATTGAATCATCTCTTGCATTCCTATATTTTTACTAAGGTATAGCCCAAAAAATATAGAAAAAGCAAAATTAAGCATTAATCCAAATATAATATATGCCATAAAATCTTGTTCATTCATTCCGACAATCATAAACACTCCCCTATGATAATTAAAAAAATATTTTAACTAATTAAAACTTTTTAATTCATAAGTTTTAATTTTTGCTTTGGTGAAAAAAGTTCCAAATGGTACAAGAGAAGCTATAAAAAATATGATATTTTCTTTAAACGCCCATTTGCTCTCTCTCCATGCTATTAATAAGTAGTAGCAAAATATTATAAAGAGTATTCCGTGAATTATTCCGACTATTTTTACCGCCAAAGGTACGTCAAATAGATATTTCAGAGGCATCGCAATAAAAACAAGAGCAAGATATGAGTAGCCTTCTATTGTATTGATTTGTCCAAATTTTACTACATTTTCATTTCTCATATTAGTCCTATAATTCTTTTTTTGTGAATTATATAATCAAAAAGTAACAACACGAGAATTTTTAAATGCTGCAAAAATGGCACAAACTCTTTTTAAACATTAATATAGTAAAGTACCGCGAAACATATGAGAAAAGGTATATTAATGGAAACTAACCTTGTAGTAGAGAGTATTAAATTTATGTTTCTTGGGATGGGAACTGTATTTTTATTTTTGATAATAATGATATATTTCATGGGTGGTATGTCAAATTTTGTACATAGATTTTTTCCTGAAATTCTAGTAGATACAAATTCTTCAGTTCAAAGCACTCAATGTATTCAAAGTATTCAAAGTATTCAAAATGATCAAGTAGATCAGAAAAAGATAGTTGCAGCTATTACGGCAGCGATTAAACATCACATAGAAAGTTAAGGATTTATATATGGCTAAAAAATTTATAGATGTAATGGATACAACCTTCAGAGATGGTTTCCAGTCAGTTTTTGGTGGTCGTGTGCTAATGAACGATTTTTTTCCGGCAGTTGAAGCGGCAAAAAGAGCAGGAATTACTCACTTTGAATTTGGAGGCGGTGCAAGATTTCAGTCTCTTTACTTCTATTTAAGAGAAGATGCTTTCGAGATGATGGATAAATTTCGTGCTATTGTTGGACCTGATGCAAATCTTCAAACACTGGCTCGTGGCGTCAATACTGTTATGTTAGATACCGGTTCTAAAGAGCTAATAGATCTACATGCTAAAATGTTCAAAAAACACGGTACGACAACGATTAGAAATTTTGATGCGCTAAATGATGTTGAAAATCTAAAATACTCTGGAGAGCGAATTGTTCATCACGGGCTTAAACATGAAGTTGTAGTTACTATGATGGATCTTCCTCCAGGATGTTTTGGCGCTCATACTGTAGAGTTTTATGAAAAAACACTTCGTGAAATATTAGACAGCGGAATCCCATATAGCAGTATCTGTTTTAAAGATGCTTCCGGAACATCAAACCCTCAAAAAGTTTTTGAAACTATTCAGATGGCAAGACGCTTGATTCCAGAGGGAACACACCTGAGACTTCATACTCATGAAACTGCGGGTGTTTCGGTTGCTGCTTATATGGCTGCTCTTGAAGCCGGTGTTGATGGTATTGATATGGCTGCTGCTCCTGTAAGTGGTGGAACTAGCCAACCGGATATTTTAACTATGCTTCATGCTACAAAAGGGATGAATTATGACCTTGGCGGACTTGAGATAGATAAAGTACTTACTTATGAAAAAGAGTTGCAACACTGTTTGGCAGACTATTTTATGCCGCCTGAAGCAACAATGGTTTCTCCTATTATTCCGTTCTCTCCAATGCCAGGTGGTGCACTTACTGCAAATACGCAGATGATGCGTGATAATGGAATTATGGATAGATTTCCGGAAGTTATTGCAGCTATGACTGAAGTTGTAGAAAAAGGTGGATACGGAACATCTGTAACGCCTGTTTCACAGTTTTATTTCCAGCAAGCACTTAACAATGTTATGCAAGGTCCTTGGAATGCAATCGCTCCTGGTTATGGAAGAATGGTTCTTGGTTATTTCGGTAAAACCCCGGTTGCACCGGATCCTGAAATTGTAAGAATAGCTTCTGAAAAATTAGGTTTAGCACCTACGACTGAAAAGGCTATTGATTTGGCGAATGCTGATGTGAGTAAATCTTTGGCTACATGGATTGACAAGTTAAAAGCAGAAAATATCGAGATAACTGAAGAAAATATTTTTATAGCTGCGGCTTGCCATGATAAAGGAATCGCTTTTCTAAAAGGGAAGGGTGAGTTAAATGTTCGTAAAATATCTAATATGAAAAAAGAAGAAGAAAGTAAATCACAAGGGAGTAGAAGTATGGGAAGCGGAAATTATACGGTAGTTGTAGATGGTCAAAAGTTTAGTGTTCAAGTTGCAGAAGGTAACGTGGATATTCAAGTAGTTGCGGTAAACGGAGAGAGTACGGAAGTTTCTGTGCCGACAGCGGCAATATCTGTTCCAAAAGCAGCACCTGTTGTTAACGGATCTGAGATTAAAGCATTGCTTCCTGGTAACGTATGGAAAATAGTTGCAAATCCTGGTCAAAAAGTAAATGAGGGTGATGTAATTTTAATTTTAGAATCAATGAAAATGGAGATAGATGTTGTTGCACCAAAAAGTGGTATTGTAAAATCCATCAATGTTGCAACAAATGATAAAGTAGCAGAAGGACAAGTTGTAGCAATTTTAGGCTAATGATATGAAAAAAATTGCCATTAAATTTTTTCTGTTATTAATTTTTTTTGGCTTTAATACTCTTTATGCTTCTGTCGCTTCAGCCGAACATTATGTGGATGGGGTAGTGGCTACAAAAGTGGAGATATATCAGCCCAAGCCAATTAGTGAAATGTTTGGTAATTTTTTAAAATCAACTGGCGTCAATGCTTTAATAAACCCTAACCCTGATGAACTTGACTCACAAGGCAATAAAATGAGTAATTTTCATAAATCATGGGGCAGAGTAATTATGATTCTTATAACATTTTTACTTTTCTATCTTGCTATCGCAAAAGGTTTTGAGCCGTTGCTGCTTCTTCCAATCGGTTTTGGTGGACTTTTGGCAAATATTCCTGTTGCAAATATGGCTGGTCCGGATGGGTTTTTGGGCATTATATACAGCATGGGATTGGCAAATCAGCTCTTTCCTATCTTAATATTTATGGGCGTAGGCGCTATGACTGACTTTGGTCCGCTTATATCAAACCCTAAAACAGCTCTTCTTGGCGGTGCAGCACAGTTTGGTATCTTTGGAACGCTAGTAGGTGCTATTATGCTTGCAGAGTATACGCCGTTATTTGATTTTACTCTAAAACAGGCTTCTGCAATCTCCATTATCGGTGGTGCAGATGGACCGACATCTATTTTTATCGCCACACAGTTAGCTCCTGAGCTTCTTGGTGCGATAGCGGTTGCTTCTTACTCATATATGGCGATGGTTCCTATCATTCAGCCTCCAATTATGAGAGCGTTGACTACAGATGCTGAGAGAAGAATAAAAATGAGTACGATGAGACATGTCTCTCGCATAGAGAAAATAGTTTTTCCAATCATGGTTTTAGTACTTGCGATTTTGGTTCTTCCAGATTCAACATCTCTTATTGGTGCATTTATGTTCGGTAACTTTCTAAAAGAGAGCGGCGTTGTGGATAGACTCTCAGATACAATGCAAAATGCGCTTATCAATATAGTAACCATCTTTTTGGGTCTAGCTGTCGGTTCAAAACTTGCATCAGATCAATTTTTGGTTGCAGAAACGCTTGCTATTTTAGCACTTGGTATACTTGCATTCTCTGCTGGAACTGCAGCAGGTGTTATTATGGCTAAGATTATGAATATGTTTCCAGGAAGCAAAGTAAATCCGCTTATCGGTTCTGCCGGTGTTTCTGCTGTTCCGATGGCGGCTCGCGTATCGAATAAAGTAGGTATGGAGTACGACCGCACAAATATGCTCTTGGTGCATGCAATGGGTCCAAACGTTGCGGGTGTTATCGGCTCTGCAGTTGCAGCAGGTGTTTTAATCTCTATCTTCAAATAACTTCTTCCCCTTTTATGGGGGAGTAAGAAATGTTATTTCTTTCTATTCATTATCTCTATAATAAGCGGGATAATGTTTTGACTCTTTGTTTTATCTACAAAACCGTCTGCCCCTAAAACTTCAGCTTCTCTTTTATTATTAGATCCTGTCATCGAACTGTTTACTATTACAGGTATGTCTTT